>JAFAZM010000353.1 GCA_019239785.1 Sphingomonadaceae bacterium | reverse complement strand
GCGGCGCATGTCATATTCGAAGAGCGCGTTCGGATTGTCGCGCATCGCCTGCTCGACGTCGCGATCGTCCCAGCGCCGATGCCCCTCTCCCGCCGGCTCGCCATGGAAGCCGTAGAGGCCGTCGCGATAGGGATCGACCGACCAGGTCCAGGGGCCGCTGAGGTCCAGCGCCTCGCGCATGTCGGCGCTGACGAGGATCGGGTGCGGGAGAAGCGGGCCGTCCTGGGCGAAGGCGGCGGCCGGAAGCGCGAGGGCGAACAGCGCCGCAAGCCAAGCTAGCCACCGTCCCATCCGCGCCTCCCTTTTCTGAGCAGCGTAAGGGGAAAGGTCGCGGGATTGAAGCGGCCATTCTCCCTCTCCCGTTTCGGGGAGAGGGAGGGGCCCGTCGCCGCGCAGCGGTGGTAGGGTGAGGGAATCTTGGGGCCCTGGGGGGCAGAGAAGAAAAGAAGAAGACCCTCACCCTGCCCTCTCCCGCGAGCGGGAGAGGGTTCAAAGGGGACACGCCGAGCCACTCCTTCTCCCGCCTGCGGGAGAAGGTTGGGATGAGGGTCTTCTTCTTGTTCTTCCTCTATCCCGCCGCTTTCCGACGGCCTCCATTTCCCCTTGGACAAGAGTGTTTCTACGTAGCCTGCCCCGTATCGTGGTCGTGCCCGAGCACTTGGTAGAACATGAAGGCATTGTCGTCGGGATCGTAGAAGGTGAGCAGCCGCACCATGCCGGGGATGTCGCGGATCGGGCCGTCCTGCCGTACCCCCTTGCCGTCGAGCTCCGCCTTTGCCGCCTCGATGTCGGTGACGCCGAAGGTCAGGGTGGCGCCGCCCTTGCCGCCGGCCTCCTCGACCTCGGAGAGGCCGAGATTGACGCGCTCGACGCCGGTCTTGAGCTCGCACCAGGCGATCTGCTCGAGGCGGTAGAGCAGGTCGAAGCCGAGCACGTCCCGATACCAGGCGATGCTCCGGTCCAGGCTGGTCACGCCGCAGGAGCAGGTGAGCCCGCCATCATAGTCGATCGCCATCTCCGTCCCTCTCGAATCGCTTAGGTTCTATTTTTATAGTGCATATACTTTTGTGCGCTGGTAGCAAGAGCCGCATGATCGCCGAGGCCGATCTTCGCAGGCTGGTCGCCGGGCGCTGGCTGGTGCCGCTGATGGCCCTGGTCGGCGCCGAGGAAGGGGCGCGCTTCGCGGTGATGCTGGCCCGGCTCGGCCTGTCGCGGAGCGCGCTGGCGGCGAGCCTGGCGCAGCTGCAGGAGGCGGGCTGGCTCCGCCGCAATCCCGGCCACGGCCATCCGCTTCGCCCGGAATATATCCTCACCCCGGCCGGGGAGCCCATCGCCGCCTTCGCGATGAAGGTTATGGAGGAACGGCGGCGGCTCGGGCTCGAGCCGGATCAGATGCCGCGCTGGTCGTTGCCCCTGATCGCGCGGCTCGACGACGACCGCGCCCGCTTCACGATATTGCAGAGCGCGCTGCGGCCGGTGACGCCGCGCGCGCTCTCGCTGACGCTGAAGCAGCTCCTGTCGGTCGAGCTGATCGACCGGGCGCTGGGGGACGACTACCCGCCGGTGGCGATCTACGGCCTTACCGGGCGCGGCGCCCGGCTCGCGGCGGCGATGCGCTAGCGAGGCTGCGGATCACGTCGGTCCAATGATCGACATTCTCGTAGAAGGCGCGGACCGGCAGACGCTCGTCGCGGCCATGGGCGCGCTCGTCCGCGGGGATCACCGCCCAGGACCCGTCGACGCCGTAGACCGGCACGCCGCGGGCGCGGAAATAGAGGCCGTCGGTGGCGCCGGTGCTCATGTCGGGCGTCACCGCCGCGCCCGGATGGCGGGCGCGCACGGCCGCGGTGTAGGCGCCGAGCACGTCGGGGCGCAGCGGCGAGGCGTCGGTCGGGTGGGCGGGCTGGATCGGCTCGACCGCGACATGGTCCGGCGCGCCGAGGCCGCGCAGGATGGCGAGCACGCTGGCCGGATCGGTGCCCGGGAACATCCGGCAATTGACCGTCGCCTGGGCGAGCTGCGGCAGCGCATTGTCGGCATGGCCGCCGCGCAGCCGGGTCGCGACGCAGCGGGTGCGGGTGAGGCCGACCTCGGTCTCCGAGGCCTCGATATAATCCGCCGCCTGGGCGTCGTTCTCGTTCGCCAGCCAGCGGTTGATCGCGGCCGCGAGCTCGGGGCTGGCGGTCTCGGTGCGGTGGCGGAAATAGGCGCGGGTGGTCTCGTTGAGATGGGGCTCGAAGCGGTAATGCTCCAGCCGGTCGAGCGTGTGGGCGAGCTGGTAGATCGCATTGTCCGGCCGGGGCCGCGAGCTGTGGCCGCCGGGGTTGGTGGCGGTCAAGGTGAAGCTCTGGTAGATCTTCTCGGCGGTCTGGATGCCGTAGCCGAGCAAGCGGCCGTCGGCGAGGAAGGCGCCGCCGCCGGCGTCGGCGTTCAGCGCGAAGTCGAGCGTCGCTGGGTCGAGCCAGTCGTTGGCCGCATGCTCGGCGCCGGCGCCGCCATTCTCCTCGTCGCCGGTGAAGACGACGACGATGTCGCGGTCGGGCTGGAAGCCTTCGGCGCGCAGCCGCAGCAACGCGGTCGTCACCGCGGCGATGCCGTGCTTCATGTCGATCGTGCCGCGGCCGTAGAAATAGCCGCCTTCCTCGCCGAGCGTGAACGGATCGCGCGACCAGTCCGCGCGCAGCGCCTCGACCACGTCCATATGGCCCATCAGCACCATCGCCTTGCGGCCCGACGGGTGCGCGGCCGGCCAGCGCACGATCAGGGCGGCGGTGTGGTCGTCGGGCAGGGTCACGTCATAGGGATGGACCTGGACGTCGGTGAAGCCGCCGGCGCGGAACTGGTCGGCGAGATATTGGGCGAGCTCGGGCACCCGGCCGCGGCCCTGGACTGTCGGGATCGAGATGGCGTGCGCGTAGATCTCCCGCGCCTTGGCGTGCCACTGGTCGGTCGGCGGCGTGTAGGCCGCGGTCGCCGGCGAGGTGGGCGCCGGCTGGGCGAGCGCGGCAGCGGCGGCGGTGGAGAGCAAGGCGGCGGCGAGCAGGGCAAGGCGCATGAGGGGGTCTCCCGAAAAAGCGCGCGGAGATTTGGCCGAAATGAGGGGGCGGTCAAGCGGGGCGAGCGGAGGTGGAAAAAGAAGGAACAAGACCCTCATCCCAACCTTCTCCCGCAAGCGGGAGAAGGAGTGCATCCGCGCGAGTCTCGCCTTCTTCACCCTCTCCCGCTCGCGGGAGAGGGCAGGGTGAGGGTCTTCTTCTTTTTCTTCTACCTTCTTCTCAACGCTAACGCTCGCCATGCCCCTCGGCGAGATAGTCCTCGCTCTGCATCTCGATCAGCCTCGACGCGGTGCGCTCGAACTCGAACGCGCCGTCGCCTTTCACGTAGAGGTCCTGCGGCTCGGCATCGGCGGCGGCGAGCAATTTCACCTTATGCTCGTACAGCGCATCGATCAGGGTGACGAAGCGGGCGGCCTCGTTGCGGTTCTCCGGGCCCATCAGCGGAATGCCGACCAGGATGACCGTATGATAATGGCGGGCGATGCTGAGATAATCGGGGGCGCCGCGGGCCTCGCCGCACAGGCGCTTGAACGAGAAGACGGCCACGCCCTTGAGGCTCTTCGGCACGTGCAGCACCCGGCCGCCGCCGAGCTGGAGGTCCTCGCTCGGCACCTTGGCCCGGTCCTCGACCGGATAATCCGTGAGCCGGAAGAAGGCCTCGGCGAGCGCCGCGGTCGCGGCCGGGCCGTTCGGCACGTACCAGGTCGGCATGCCGCCGAGCCGGTGCAGCCGATAGTCGGTCGGCCCGTTCAGCGGCACCACCTGCAATTTCTCTTCGATCAGGTCGATGAAGGGGAGGAAGAGCTCGCGGTTCAGGCCGCCGAGATAGAGGTCGCGCGGCGGCCGGTTCGAGGTGGTGATCATTGTAACGCCCGCCTCGAGCAGGTGCGCGAACAGCCGCGAGAGGATCATCGCGTCGGCGCTGTTGTTGATCACCATCTCGTCGAAGCAGAGCAATTTCGCAGCGTCGGCGATGTCCCTGGCGACGGGCGGGATCGGATCGCCCTCCTCCTTCGCCCGCTCGGCCCGCAGCCGCGCATGCACCTCCAGCATGAATTCGTGGAAATGGACGCGGCGCTTCGGCGCATAGGCGATCGTCTCGAAGGCGAGGTCCATCAGCATCGACTTGCCGCGCCCGACCCCGCCCCAGAGATAGAGGCCGCCGGGTGGCTCGGGGGCGAGGCCGGCGAGGCGCCAGAGGATCGAGCCCTTGCGCGGGATCTCGGCGAGCTTCGCCGCGAGGGCGTCGAGCGCCGCCACCGCCCGCTGCTGGTCTTCGTCGGGCTGCAGCTCGCCGGCGGCGACCAACGCCCGGTAGCGCTCGCTGACCGCGGTCATTTGGGTCGGCTATGTTTGCGCAGGGAGCCCGAGAAAGCGGCGACGACCTCTTCTTCCTGCACCACCCGGCCCTGGAGGAAGACGAGGCTGCCGGTCTCCCGAAGCAGCTCGACCTCGGCGTCCAGCGGCACGCCGATCCGGCCGCGGCCGAGAAAGCGGACATGGCAATCGAGCGTGACCGCACGGATCACCTCGGCGCCGGCGATGCGGCCGCCGGCGAAGAAGGCCATGTCGACGAAGGTCAGGATGGCGCCGCCATGGACCATATCGCCGAGATTGGCATGGCGCGGCTCCGGGAACATCCGGCAGACGGCGCGTCCCGGCCCGTCCGGCCGGACCAGCAATTTGCCGATCACCGCGTTGAAGCGGTCGCCGGCCTCCTTCAGGTCCCAGCTCCACCAGCCGGGATGATCCGGATCGGGCGCGTGGCGGATCAGCGGGTGGACGTCCATACTCTCGCCCTGCCGACAAAGTCAGTGTCTTGCAAGCAAGGCCGAATGGGGGCGTCACGGAGCCGAATATGATGATAAGATGTGATTCGCAGCGGCTCTATATATGAGGAAAAGAGCTTTCTTGGTAACGACATAGGGGAGGATGATTTGGGTATTGCAACAATGGCCGCCATAGCGGTTGAATGCGCGCGAACGCCGGGGCTAACTTCGATTTGGTCGAAGAACCTCGGACGATATGTCTGCAGCAAGGATCCTGAGTTCGAACGTGCGGCCAGGGAAGAGAGCACGGGCTCTTCGCCTGATCATGTTCCGATCAACTCAGCTTTCAAGCTCGTGTTTTTGGCGTCTCTCGGGGGCACGGCGCTGTTCACGGCGATCTGTGTGACGACCACCCTGCTCGCCGGCAGGGAGCCTCCTCCCTTGACCGTGGAGCTGGTGAGGTGGCTGGGCGATCTCGCCAAGCTGGGATTTGGCGCCATGACAGGACTGCTTGGTGGACAATCCCTCAGGCGTTAGCCGACGGTCCTGCTGCCGATAGGTGTTGGACTGCACTATTTGGGACGGCGCGCGCCTTCTAACCCGCCCGCTCCAGCTCCAGCTTCTTCGTCTCGGCGATCGCCTTGGCGGGGTTGAGGCCCTTGGGGCAGACGTTGGCGCAGTTCATGATCGTGTGACAGCGGTAGAGGGCGAAGGCGTCATCGAGCTGGGCGAGCCGCTCGTCCGCCGCCTCGTCGCGGCTGTCGGCGAGCCAGCGATAGGCCTGCAGGAGGATCGCCGGGCCGAGGAACTTGTCGGCATTCCACCAATAAGAGGGGCAGGAGGTCGAGCAGCAGGCGCAGAGGATGCACTCGTAGAGCCCGTCCAGCTTCGACCTGTCCTCGGGCGTCTGCAGCCGCTCCGTCGAGGGGGTCGCGCTCGCCGGCTTCAGCCAGGGCTGGATCGAGGCATATTGGGCGTAGAAATGGGTGAAATCGGGGACCAGGTCCTTGATCACGTCCATGTGCGGCAGCGGCGTGATCCTGATCTCGCCTTTGAGGTCCTC
>JAFAZM010000137.1 GCA_019239785.1 Sphingomonadaceae bacterium | reverse complement strand
TGGTCGGGCTCTGGACGACGGGCGGCTTCATCGAGACGATCCGGGACATCATCCGCCGCGCGTACGGCGTGACCTTCAGTAGGCCGTTCTGGGAATATCGCCTTGGCTCGATCGGGATGATCATCGTCGCGGTCGTGCTTGCGATGCTCGCGTTCAGCGTCTCGATCCTGCTTTCGGGCGTCCAGCAATTCCTGGTCGACCGGATTCCCGGCGCGAGCGACCTGGTCGGCCTGCTGACGGTGCTGCGCGCGGCGCCGGCGCTCGTCCTGTTCGGCTCGCTCTACCTCCTCTTCTACGTGCTGACGCCGAAGCGCTACCGCCTCTCGCGCTGCCGGAAATGGCCGGGCGCGCTCTTCGTCGCGCTCTGGTGGGTGGCAACGACAGCGCTGCTGCCGGTCATCCTCTCCAGCCTGGTCAATTACGATCTCACCTACGGCAGCCTCGCCGGCGTGATCATATCGCTGTTTTTCTTCTTCATAATCGGCCTCGGTCTGGTAATCGGCGCGGAGCTCAACGCAGCGCTCGCGGAGACGCCGACGCCGACCGAGGAGGATGTCGAAGCCGTGGTGCACGAGGAGGCCGCCGCGGAAGCCGAGCACAAGGCGATCGAGAAAGCGGTGCGGGCCGAGGATGCGGCCATCGCCAAGGCCGAAGAGGAGAATCGATGACCGGCTTGATGGAGGGCAAGAGGGGGCTGATCATGGGCCTCGCCAACGACCGCTCGCTCGCCTGGGGGATTGCGAAGGCGCTCGCCGACCACGGCGCGGAGCTTGCCTTCTCCTATCAGGGGGAGACGATGGAGAAGCGCGTGCGCCCGCTCGCGGAGCAATTGGGCGCGAACGTCCTGATCGACTGCGACGTCGCCGACATGGCCAATCTCGACCGCGCCTTCGCGGAGCTGAAAAGCCGCTGGGGCAGGCTCGACTTCCTGGTCCACGCGATCGGCTTCTCCGACAAGAACGAGCTGCGCGGCCAATATGTCGACACCAGCCTCGACAATTTCCTGCTGACGATGAACGTCTCCGCTTATTCCTTCGTCGCGGTGACCAGCCGCGCGCGGCAGCTGATGCCGGAGGGGGGCTCGATTCTGACCCTCTCTTATTACGGCGCCGAGAAGGTGATCCCGCACTACAACGTGATGGGCGTCGCCAAGGCCGCGCTCGAGACCTCGGTCAAATATCTGGCGATGGATCTCGGCCCGCAGGCGATCCGGGTCAACGCGATCTCGGCCGGACCGATCAAGACGCTCGCGGCGAGCGGGATCGGCGACTTCCGCTACATCATGAAGTGGAACGAATATAACAGCCCGCTGCGCCGCAACGTCACCATCGAGGATGTCGGCGGCGCCGCGCTCTATTTGCTCTCCGATCTCGCGGCGGGAGTCACCGGCGAGATCCACCATGTCGATGCCGGCTACAACGTGATCGGCATGAAGGCCGAGGACGCGCCGGACATCTCCACCACCTGAGCCGGCAATGGCCGTCACCCGGCGCCTCCGCATCAACGGCCGGGTTCAGGGCGTGTTCTATCGCGGCTGGAGCGTGAAGACCGCGCGAGGGCTGGGCCTGCGCGGCTGGGTCCGCAATTGCGGCGACGGCAGCGTCGAGATGCTCCTGCACGGCGATGAGGGCCAGGTGGAGGCGATGATCGCGCGTTGCCGTGAAGGCCCACCCGCGGCGCGGGTCGACCGAGTGGACGTGACCGAGGATGCCGAGGAAGCGCCCGCGGGTTTCGAGGAGCGGGCGACCTTGTAAGGGCTTACGCTGATGAGCGCCGCTGTCCACCCTCTCCCCGGCGGGGAGAGGGCAGGGTGAGGGGGCTCCCACGCCGGAAGCTGCGCGCTGGCGTGCCAGCCTCTACTACAAACGCCGAGCCCCCTCACCCCAACCCCTCTCCCCGCCGGGCTACAGCATTCACACATTTCCTTTTTGTTCGTCATTCCCGCGAAAGCGGGAATCCAGAACGAAGCTGATATCAGTCACTTAGGCTGCCTGGATTCCCGCTTTCGCGGGAATGACGAATGACCCTAAGTGATTGATCTAAAACTA
>JAFAZM010000123.1 GCA_019239785.1 Sphingomonadaceae bacterium | reverse complement strand
GGCCCGACCAACGTCTGGTTCGTCGGCGGCTCGCAGCAGGTCGTCGCCGGCGTCTATATGGGCTTCGACCGGCCGCGGCCGATGGGCGGCTATGCCCAGGGCGGCACGCTCGCCGCGCCGATCTTCCGCCAGTTCGCGCGCACCGCGTTCGACGGCATGCCGGTGATCCCGTTCCGCGCGCCGCAGGGCATCCGCATGGTCGCGATCGACCGCGCCTCCGGCCAGCGCGTGTTCGGCGCCTGGCCGAACGACAGCGATCCGCATGCATCGGTGATCTGGGAGGCGTTCAAGCCGGAAAGCGAGCCGCGGCGCACCACCGGCCGCGACACGATCGATCTCGCCGCCGCCGCCCGCCAGACGCGCCCGGCCGCGCCGACGGCGGACCGGCGCGACAGCGATTTCTTGCAAAGGCAGGGCGGGATTTACTAGGCCTGCGCGTCAGCGCAGGCCGTGTCCCCGCGAAAGCGGGGATCCAGCTTCTTTCTTGTTGTTGGATTCCGGCCCTGCGCCGGAATGACGAAAGGTACGGATTTCCATGCGCGCCGAAGCGCAAGCCTCTATCGACCAGATCGGGTCGGCCCTCGCCCTCCTGCGCCGCTTCCTCGATTGGGACCGGGCGCTGAAGCGGCTGGCCGAGCTCGACGCGCAGGTCGAGGATCCGAAATTGTGGGACGATCCCAAGGCCGCGCAGGAGGTGATGCGCGAGCGCCGCCGTCTCGACGAGGCGATCGCCGCCACCCGCGCGATCGAGAAGGAGCTCGCCGACACGACCGAGCTGATGGAGCTCGCCGAGATGGAGGGCGACGATGCCCTCGTCGACGATGCGGTGAAGGCGCTCGCCGAGCTCGCCGAACGCGCGGAGAAGGACAAGGTCGCCGCTTTGCTCGCCGGCGAGGCCGACGCCAACGACACCTATGTCGAGGTCAATGCCGGCGCCGGCGGCACCGAGAGCCAGGACTGGGCGGAGATGCTGCAGCGCATGTACACGCGCTGGGCCGAGCGCCACCGGATGAAGGTCGAGCTGATCGACGTCCACGCCGGCGAGCAGGCCGGGATCAAGTCGGCGACGATGATGATCAAGGGCGAGAACGCCTACGGCTATGCCAAGACCGAGAGCGGCGTGCACCGGCTCGTGCGGATCAGCCCCTATGACAGCTCGGCGCGGCGCCACACCAGCTTCGCCTCGGTCTGGGTCTACCCCGTGGTCGACGAGAATATCGACATCGAGGTGAACGAGAGCGAGCTGCGCGTCGACACCTATCGCGCCTCCGGGGCCGGCGGCCAGCATGTGAACACCACCGATTCGGCGGTGCGGATCACGCACCTCCCGACCGGCATCGTCGTCCAGTGCCAGAACCAGCGCTCGCAGCACAAGAACCGCGCCGAGGCGATGAACCAGCTCCGCGCCCGTCTCTACGAGGCCGAGCTGCAGAAGCGCGAGGCGGAGGCCAATGCCAATGCTGCGAGCAAGACCGATATCGGCTGGGGCCACCAGATCCGCTCCTACGTGCTGCAGCCCTATCAGCTGGTGAAGGATCTGCGCACCGGCGTGACCTCGACCTCGCCCTCGGACGTGCTCGACGGCGACCTCGACCGCTTCATGGCCGCCGCCTTGTCCCAGCGCGTCACCGGCGAGCGCGTGGACGTGGAAGATGTGGACTGATCTCTCTTCTCTCCTCTCCCGTTTCGGGGAGAGGAAGGGGCCCGTCGGCGCGCAGCGCCGATGGGAAGGTGAGGGCAATTCGGGCCGTGGAAAGACAGGCCCTCACCCTCCCACCGCTCTTCGCGCGGCGGGCCCCTCCATCGCGGCAACTCTTGGGATCATCCGGGGGATGATCCTGCTGCCGCGATCCCCTGCAGCCAGAGGGGTGGGAAGAGCGACCATCCTCGCCGCTTGCCTGGTCCTCGCCGCCTGCAACCAGGCGCAGCCGCCGGCATCCCCCTTCCCGGAGCCGCACCGCCCCGTCTCCCCGATCTCCTCGCGCTACCTCAACGAGGACACGCGCGAGAGCCAGGGGGAGTTCGCCACCGTCTCGCGGCTCGCCGACGTGCGCCCGCGCATGGTCGTCGCCGACATCGGCGCCGGCGGCGGCTATTATACGGTGCGGCTGTCGCCTCTGGTCGGGCCGAAGGGGCGGGTGCTTGCCGAGGATATCGTGCCCGAGACGATCCGCACGCTCGCCCAGCGCATCCAGCACGAGCGGCTCGACAATGTCGCGCTCCGGCTCGGCCAGCCCAACAACCCGCAGCTCCCGCCCGGCTCATTCGACCGCGTCTTCATGATCCACATGTATCACGAGATCGCGCGCCCTTCGGAGTTCCTCTGGAATTTGCGCGCGGCGCTGAAGCCCGACGGTCGGGTCATCGTCGTCGACGCCGACCGCCCCACCGACCGCCACGGCACCCCGCAGCGCCTGCTGGTCTGCGAGTTCAACGCGCTCGGCTACGGCCTCACCCGCTTCGAGCGCCTCCCCGACAGCGAAGCCTATTTCGCCCAGTTCGAGGCGCGGGCGCCGCGCCCGGAGCCGCGAGATATCCCGGCCTGCATTCCGTAGGGAAGGGGGAAGGGGGAAGGGGGAAGGGGGGCAGGAACAAGAAGAACAAGACCCTCACCCTGCCCTCTCCCGCAAGCGGGAGAGGGTAAAAAAGGGGAAGCGCCGGCGCACCCCTTCTCCCGCTCGCGGGAGAAGGTTGGGATGAGGGTCTTCTTCTTGTTGTTCCTTCCTCCTTAAGCCGCCATACTTCCCCCCCAATGCAGCCCTATCTCGCCCTCCTCCGGAACATCCTCGACAACGGCATCCCCCAGCAGGACCGCACCGGCGTCGGCACCCTCTCCGTCTTCGGCCACCAGCTCCGCTTCGACCTCGCCGAAGGCTTCCCTCTGCTCACCACCAAGAAGTTGCACCTGCGCTCGATCATCGTGGAATTGCTCTGGTTCCTGCGCGGCGACACCAATGTGAGCTGGCTGCGCGAGCACAAGGTCAGCATCTGGGACGAATGGGCGGACGAGGCCGGCGAGCTCGGCCCGGTCTACGGCAGGCAATGGCGGCACTGGCAGGCGCCGGACGGGCGCGAGATCGACCAGATCGCTGAGCTGATCGCCACCATCAAGCGCGATCCCGCCTCGCGCCGCCAGATCGTCACCGCCTGGAACCCGGCCGACCTTCATTTGATGGCGCTCGCCCCCTGCCACTGCCTGTTCCAGACCCAGGTCGCGGGCGGCCGGCTGAACCTCCAGCTCTACCAGCGCAGCGCCGACGTCTTCCTCGGTGTCCCGTTCAACATCGCCAGCTACGCCTTGCTCACCCACATGCTCGCCCAGCAATGCGGGCTGGAGCCGGGCGTCTTCGTCTGGACCGGCGGCGACTGCCATCTCTATTCCAACCATCTCGATCAGGCCCGGGAGCAGCTCGGCCGCGCGCCCCGCGCGCTGCCGACCTTGCGGCTGCTGCGCCGGCCGACGGCGATCGACGAATATCGCTACGAGGATTTCGAGATCGCCGGCTACGATCCGCATCCGCACATCCGGGCCGAGGTGGCGGTCTGAAGCCCGAGATCGTCTTCTACCTCGCCCGCGCCGACAATGGGGTGATCGGCGGCGACGGCCGCATCCCCTGGCGCATTCCCGGCGAGCAAAGGCGCTTCAAGGCCATGACCATGGCCAAGCCGATGGTGATGGGCCGCAAGACCTTCGAAAGCTTCCCGTCGCCCTTGCCCGGCCGCCGCCACATCGTACTGACCCGCTCGCCCGGCTGGTCGGCGCAGGGCGCCGAGATCGCGCGCGACAAGGCGGAGGCGCTGGTCCTGGCGGGCGAGGTTCCCGAGATCGCGGTGATCGGCGGGGCCGGGATCTTCGACATCTTCCTCGGCGATGCCGACCGGATCGAGCTCACCGAAGTCCATTGCGCCCCCGAAGGCGATGCGATCGTGCCGCCGTTCGATGCCGAAACCTGGCGCGAGACCGCGCGCGAGGACCATCCCGCCGAAGAGGGGCGGCCGGCCTTCAGCTATGTAACCTTGGTTCGCCGAACTTGAAGCCCCTCCCCTGAAGGGGAGGAGCTTGCCGCCATGCGATGAGACCGACCCTCAGATCCCCTGCGCGCTCAGCACCTGCGCGTCGGAGCCGAGGCTGTGCAGATAGGCCTCGCGCTCGGCCGAGCCCTGGGCCAGGCCGCGCAGCCTCCGCATCTGCGCCGAAGTCAGCCGGAAGCGGCGATAGCCGCGCTCGGTGAGGCAGGAATCGACCACCGCCTGCAGCTGCTGGACCGTGTCGACCCAGGCGGCGTGGCGATAGCCCTCGACATAATCGGTCGAATAGACCGGGACTCGGCCCGGCGTGAGGCTCGTCCAGACCGCTGCCGGCAGCAGATAGGCGCCGAAGGCCGCCGCGGCGGGGCCGTAGGGCCGCATCGCGACGTCCACGCCATAGGCCCGGTTCGCGCAGTCGAGCGCGTCGCTATGATAGGCGGCGAGGCCGACGCCGGCGCGGCCCCAGCTGACATCGGCCCGCTTGCCGACCGCGAGCGCGGGCGAAGCGGCGAGGGCGAGAGCGGAAAGTCCAAGCAACGCGAGACGAGCGATCATGACCGGCCTCCTGGCGATGGGTGGGTTTCGCCTACCCGAAAGCGCATTCGGCGGCAATGTTCCGGGGACGGTCCGACTCCATCCTGTCGTCATCCCGGCGAAGGCCGGGACCCATGAACTCTGACTTGGCGAGCGGTCTCCGACATGGTCGCTTCTCTTCCCTCCTCCGTGTTCATGGGTCCCGGCCTCCGCCGGGATGACTCCTGCAAGCCCTCCGAATTGTCCGCCGCCCCGCGATTTCCTATAGCCACCGCATGGAGCGCCTGGACGGGAGCTCGTCGGTTCCCGAGCGTTTGCGCGGAGGCATCGTCGCGCTCGGCAATTTCGACGGTTTCCACAA
>JAFAZM010000033.1 GCA_019239785.1 Sphingomonadaceae bacterium | reverse complement strand
ATGGGCAAGACCCCCGACCAGATCGAGGCGATCCGCCCGCTGCGCGACGGCGTCATCGCCGACATCGACGTCGCTGAGCAGATGATCAAGCACTTCATCCAGAAGGTCCACGGCAAACGCCGCTTCCCGCGCTGGCCGGAGATCGTGATCTGCGTGCCGTCCGGTTCCACCTCGGTCGAGCGCCGCGCAATCCGCGACGCTGCGTCCAATGCCGGCGCCAGCCAGGTGTGGCTGATCGAGGAGCCGATGGCGGCGGCGATCGGCGCCGACATGCCGGTGACCGAGCCGGTCGGCTCGATGGTCGTCGACATCGGCGGCGGCACGACCGAGGTCGCCGTGCTGTCGCTGCGCGGCCTCGCCTACACGACGTCGGTCCGCGTCGGCGGCGACAAGATGGACGAGGCGATCTCCTCCTACGTCCGTCGCAACCACAATCTGCTGATCGGCGAGGCGACGGCGGAGCGGATCAAGAAGCAGGTCGGGATCGCCAAGCCGCCGCCCAATGGCGGCGACGGCCTTTCGGTCCACATCAAGGGCCGCGACCTTGTCAACGGCGTGCCGAAGGAGATCACGATCAACCAGCGGCAGATCGCCGAGGCGCTGTCGGAGCCGGTCGGCACGATCGTCGAGGGCGTGCGCATCGCCCTCGAGAACACCGCCCCCGAGCTTGCTGCGGACATCGTCGACCAGGGCATCGTGCTGACCGGCGGCGGGGCCTTGCTCCAGGGCCTGGACGAGGTGCTGCGCGACGAAACGGGGCTGCCGGTGACGGTGGCGGACGACCCGTTGACCTGCGTCGCCATCGGCACCGGGCGGGCTCTCGAGGAAGAAGTCTTCCGCGGCGTGCTGCTGACCGCCTGAGCCCGTACCGGAGGCCAAGATGGCGCCGCCTTCCTCCCGGCGCCCCGGATTTTCCCGCCGGGCGCAATACGGACTGTTCCTCGGCTATGTAATCGCCGTGGCGGGGGTGGTGTTCGCCTTGCTGCTGCTGGTCGTCGCGATGGTCGATCCGACCGGATTCCGCGCCCTCAAGGGAGCCGCCCTCGACGTCACCGCGCCGGTCACCTCGGGCGGACGCAGCGTCGTCGGCTTCTTCTCCGGCATCGGCGAAGGGGTGGGGAATTATTTCGCCGCCGCATCCCAGAATGCGGAGCTCAAGCGGCGGCTCGCCGCCGAGCGCCGGGCGGTGATCCAGGCCAAGGCCACCGAGCTCGACAACCAGCGATTGAGGGCGCTGCTGAAGCTTACCCAGGAGGTCCAGACGCCGGTCGCGGTGACGCGGATCGTCGGATCGTCCTACGACAGTGTGCGCCGTCTGGCGACGCTCTCCGCCGGAAGCTCGTCGGGCGTGGCCCCCGGCCAGCCGGTCCGGGCGGCCGAGGGGTTGGTCGGACGGGTGATCGAGACCGGCCGCTGGGCGTCGCGCGTGCTCCTCGTCAGCGATGCCGCCAGCAACGTGCCGGTCCGCTTGGTGCGGGACGGCACGCCGGCGATCGCTGCCGGACGGGGCGACGGGACGATCGAGCTCAAGACGCTGGAGGTCGGCAAGAACCCGTTCCGCCGCGGCGACGTGCTGGTCACGTCCGGCATCGGCGGCGTCTATCCGCCCGACGTGCCGGTCGCCGTGGTCGTCTCGATCGAGGGGGACCGGACCGTGGCGAAGCCGCTCGCCGATCCGGCTCGTATCGAATATGCGATGGTGCTTCCCGTCTACCAGCCGGCCGCCTCGCAGCCCCTCTCGCCGCAGACCAATGCGGCGCTGGAGGGTGCCGGGCAATGAGCCGCATCGCCGGATCGGGCCGCGATGTCGCCATCTGGGGCCTGCGCCGCCAGACCGTCCCGATTGCGAGCACCCTCGCCGCCTCGCTGCTCGACGTGCTGCCGATCGTGGCGACGACGCCGCTTGTCCCCGATTTCGCCTACCTCGCTTTGCTCGCCTGGCGCCTGCTCCGACCGGAGCTGTGGACCGCACAGATGGCGCTGCCGCTCGGCCTGCTCAACGACCTCATCGCCGGGCACCCGCTCGGCCAGTCGATGGCGCTGTGGACGATCACCTTCCTGGTCTTCGACCTCGTCGACGCCCGG
>JAFAZM010000410.1 GCA_019239785.1 Sphingomonadaceae bacterium | reverse complement strand
CACCGGCGGGATCAGCTTCGGCATCCTGTCGGAACGGATCGGTCGCCGCCGCGCGATAATCCTCGCCGCGATCCTCGTCCTCCCCGTCATCCCGCTCTGGGCCTGGTCGGCGACTCCCCTGCTGCTCGGCCTCGGCGCCTTCCTGATCCAGGTCGCCGTCCAGGGCGCCTGGGGCATCGTCCCCGTTCACTTGAACGAGCTGTCGCCGGGCCGTGCGCGCGGCACCTTCCCCGGCTTCGCCTATCAGCTCGGCAACCTCGCGGCCTCCTGGAACGTCGTCTTCCAGACCTCGATCGCGGAGAGCCGCCACAACGATTACGGCCTCGCCCTCGCGCTCTTCGCCGGCGGCGCCGCCCTCACCGTGGCGATCTGGACCTGGTTCGGTCCCGAGCGCCGCGACGTCGATTTCGTCGAGGAGGCGAGGCAGGCATGAAAGCCACCATCTACCACAACCCCAATTGCGGAACATCGCGCAAGACCTTGAAAATCCTCAAGGAATCCGGCGCCGACGTGACCGTGATCGAATATCTCAAGGCGCCGCCCTCCCGTGACGCGCTGAAGCGCCTCTACGAGCGCGCCGGCATCACCCCCGGCGAGGGCCTGCGCGCCAAGGAAGACGCCGCCGCACCCCTTCGCGACGCCGGCGACGAGGCGGTCCTCGACGCGATGATGGCCAACCCGATGCTCATCGAGCGCCCCCTGGTCGAGACCGACAAAGGCGTCCGCCTCTGCCGCCCGCAGGACCGGGTGCGCGAAATCCTCTAACCGTCGCCCCAGCGAAGGCTGGGGCCCATGCCGAATCAGAGCCGCGCCGGAATCAGCATGGATGCCAGCCTGCGCTGGCATGACGATGTTGCGGCGGAACCCGTTGACGCCCGCGCCTCCCCGCCCCATCGGCGAGCCCATGGCGGCCATCGACCCGGAAATGCTGCTCCGCGCCTACGCGATCGGCGTCTTCCCCATGTCGGACAGCCGCGGGGCGCCGGAGGTGTTCTGGGTCGAGCCGCGGCGGCGGGCGATCATCCCGATCGACGGCTTCCGCCTTTCCAGGTCGCTGCGCAAGACGCTCCGCTCCGGCGCGTTCGACGTCACCGCCGACCGCGCCTTCCCGGACGTCATCCGCGCCTGCGCCGACCGCGAGGAGACCTGGATCAACGACCAGATCGAGGAGAGCTTCGTCACGCTCCACCGCCTCGGCCACGCCCATTCGGTCGAATGCTGGCAAAGCGGCGAGCTGGTCCGCGGCCTCTACGGCGTCGCGCTCGGCGCCGCCTTCTTCGGCGAGAGCATGTTCTCGCGCCGCACCGACGCGTCCAAGGTCGCGCTCGCCTGGCTGGTCGCCCGGCTCCGAGTCGGCGGCTACCGCCTGCTCGACTGCCAGTTCATGACCGACCATCTGCGCAGCCTCGGCGCGATCGAAGTGCCGCAGAGCGACTATCTGGCGCTGTTGGCCTCGGCGGTCGGCGGCGCGGCGGGAGAGGCGGTGGCGGCAGCGGGCGCGGCAGACGCGGAGGCGGCCGGCCGCGCCGAATTCGGCGCGCTCGACCGGCTGCTCGCCACCGATCCGGCCTTCACCGTCGACGGCCCGGCGTCGGGGTGCGTCATCGCGCAGCTCTTGACCCACACGTCGTAGACCGGGTGCTCGACGACGTTCAATGACGGCGTCTCCTTGTAGAGCCAGCCCGAAAAGACCCGGTGGAAGACACCTTTGGGATCGGCGACGTCGAGCTGGACGAAGGCGCCGGTCAGCTGCTGGATTTCCCACGGCGCCGTCGTCTCGCAGGCGCGCAACCGCACGATGACGTCGCCGACCCGCTCCGCCTGGCCGGGCTTCAGCGTCAGGTCGCGCTCGATGCCGTTGCGCTTGTTGAGCAGGCCGATCACGGCGACGCGCTGCGCCATCGGCGTCGTGCCTGGGGCCTCGCTGGTCACCGTCTGGGGGATGTCGACCGTCTGCGGCTCGGCCGTCGCCTGGCCATTGTCCTGCCGCTCGGGCGCGCCCTTCGGATTGCAGGCGGCGAGCGCGGCGAGCGCCGCAAGGCTCATTGCGGCGGCGGCGCGGTTCATGCCTCGTCCGGAGTCCAGGCCTCGTAGTCGCCGCTCGCCGCCGCCCGCTGGGCGCCGCGCTCGAGCGCGCCCGGAGGACGATAGGCCAGCGGCGTGCCGGTGAGGTTCGGCGTGGGCTCCCTGAGGAATTTGGGACGCGGCGGCAGCGATTCGTCGGGAAGGCCGTC
>JAFAZM010000378.1 GCA_019239785.1 Sphingomonadaceae bacterium | reverse complement strand
AGCGCAGGGGATCGCGGCCGGTCAGCTTGGTCGCGGCGGTGTCGTCGGCGATCGCCTGGACCTCGAGGATGTGCAGGCCGCAGAATTCGGCGATCTGCTGGAAGGTCAGCGAAGTGTTGTCGACCAGCCAGGAAGCGGTCGCGTGCGGCATGAGCGGCTGAGGCAAGTTGTCCTCCAGAAACAATATTGGCCGCCCCTCACGGAGCGGCCGGCGTCGCCGAGCGATGTAGGCGCAGCCGTCCGCAGGTGCAAGCCAAAGCTTGTTCCCGGATCGCCCGGTTGCTCCGCGCCGCCGGGCGACCTAATGCGTCCGGCAACGGAGTGATTTCACATGCTTTCGATCGCCCTGGCCTTCGCCGCGATCCAGGCCGCGCCGGCTTATTCCGCCGCCGCGCCGCCCGCGGCCGAACCGGCCCAGCCGATGACGGTCGAGGTCGTGCGCGACCCGATCAACGACCGGCTTCGTGCGACCGCCACCCTGCGCGCCAATGGCGAGCGGATCGAGATACGCTGCCGCGCGCCCGACTGGGGCGACGTCAGCGTCCAATATCATTCGCGCCGCTGGATCGCGCGCGGCAATTTCCTGAGCGGGCAGCAGCCGGTCACCTATCGCTTTGACCGGCATGCGCCGGTCCGCAGCCTGTGGCACGTCTCGGAGCGCACCGCGAGCTTCGACAATCGCAACCGCGTGATCCGCTTCGTCCGGGCGCTGATGGACGCGCGGCTGCTCGTCCTGCGCACACGCAACATCGAGAACCGGACCTTCGACGCGACCTTTCCGATCGGCGAGACGCGGCCGGCGATCACCGAGCTGCTCCACACCTGCGGCTCCAGCCGCCTCAACCCGCAGCTGATCGGAGGGGAGTAGAACGAGGCGCCGATCCGCCCGCGTTTGACATGTTCGCGCGCTGGGCGGATGGAACGCGGGCATGAACAAGGAAACCCGCATCACCGCCAAACTCGACGACATCCCCCAGGTGATCGACCGCCTCTGCGAGATGTACGACGAATCGGTCGCGAGCCTGCGCACCGCCCTCGCCCATTATCTCCGCAACGGCGAGCGTCCCGATCCCCAGGCGCGGGCCGAGGGCCGCTTCGCCTATCCCGAGCTCAGGATCGACTATCCCTATGGCAGCCCGCCCAACTTCCCGCCGCGGGCCTACGGCCGGCTGAACCAGCCGGGCCGCTACGTCACCAGCGTCGCCCAGCCCTATCTCTTCCGCAAATATATCACCGAGCAGCTGCGCTACCTGATCCAGGATTACGACGTCGAGATCTCGGTCGGCCGCTCGAAGCGCGAAATCCCCTATCCCTATGTGCTCGACGGCAGCGACGACCTGAGGCTGGACGGCGCCCAGGCGGCCGATCTCGCCATGTGGTTCCCCTCGACCGAGCTCGCCCATATCGGCGACGAGATCGCCGACGGCGCCTGGCAGCATCTGCCGAACGTGCCGCGGCCGCTGTCCATGTTCGACGGGCCGCGGGTCGATTTCAGCCTGGCGAGGCTGCGCCATTATACCGGCACGCCGGCCCAGCACACGCAGCGCTACCTCCTGTTCACCAACTATGTCCGCTATGTCGACGAGTTCGTGCGCTGGGCGGTCGAGGAGCTGCGCGCCGAGGACAGCCCCTATGAGGGCCTTTCGGCGGCCGGCGGCGTCTACGTCACCAGGGATACGCCCGACGCGGTCGCGCAGGTCCAGGAGGGCGGCTGGCGCAAGCACCAGATGCCGGCCTATCATCTGATCGCGCCCAACGGCGAGGGCATCACCCTGATCAACATCGGGGTCGGCCCCTCCAACGCCAAGACGATCTGCGACCATATCGCGGTGATGCGGCCCGAGGCCTGGCTGATGATCGGCCATTGCGGCGGCCTGCGCCCCAGCCAGTCGATCGGCGACTATGTCCTCGCCCATGCTTATCTGCGCGACGACCATGTCATGGACGACGTGCTGCCGACCGAGGTGCCGATCCCGGCCATCGCCGAGGTCCAGCAGGCCTTGTTCGCCGCCGCCGTCCAGGTCACCGGCGAGGATCCCCAGGATTTGAAGCGGCGCCTCAGGACCGGCACCGTCGTCACCACCGACGACCGCAACTGGGAGCTGCGACTCACCCTCTCGGCCTTGCGCTTCAACCAGTCGCGCGCGGTCGCGATCGACATGGAATCGGCGACGGTGGCGGCGCAGGGCTATCGCTTCCGCGTCCCCTACGGCACCCTGCTCTGCGTCTCCGACAAGCCGCTGCACGGCGAGATCAAGCTGCCCGGCCAGGCCAACGCCTTCTACGAACGGGCGATCAGCCAGCATCTGCGAATCGGCATCGAGACCTTGCGCATCCTGCGCAGCGAGGGGCCGCAGCTCCACTCGCGCAAGCTGCGCAGCTTCGACGAGCCGCCGTTCCGCTGAGCCGCCGCGCGCCGGCTGCGGCGCCGCGCGAAAGCGCAATCCCCTGCCAGATGAATTGGCGGAATCCCGTCGATTTCCAAGGCACTGAAGACTCCGCGCAACGGTCCGGAGGATTCTCGTTGCGGTGCGGTAAGAGTCTTTGAACCGTCAAAACCGGCTTGCTATAGCCGGTCGGTCAGTGGGCACGTCAGCCCCGGGGGAATCACCATCATGAAGAAAATCGCACTGCTTTGCGCCACCACGGCGATTGTCATGCCGAGCGCCGCCTTCGCCCAGTCGACCGGCGCCACCGACTTCGAGAACAGCAACAACGCGATCGTCGTCACCGGCACCCGCAACGCCTCGGTGGGGGGCGTGGTCGTCCCGGACACCTCGAAGACGCGCGAGCAGCTCAATGCCGAGTTCATCCAGCGCCAGACGCCGGGCCAGTCGATCAACGAAGTGATCAACCAGCTTCCGGGCGTCAGCTTCACCAACAACGACCCGTTCGGCTCGGCCGGCGGTTCGCTGATCATCCGCGGCTTCGACAACAGCCGCATCGCCGAGACGTTCGACGGCATGCCGCTGAACGACACCGGCAATTACGCGATCTTCTCCAACCAGATGCTGGATTCGGAGCTGATCAACCAGGTCAACGTCAGCCTCGGCTCGACCGACATCGACACCCCGACCGCGGCCGCCTCGGGCAGCACCGTCGCCTATCAGAGCCGCACCCCGTTCGAGCATTTCGGCCTGCGCCTGGAGGGCTCCTACGGCTGGTTCGAGGGCGGCGATTATTTCCGCACCTTCGGCGTGCTCGACACCGGCAATTTCACGCCCTTCGACACGCGGGCCTGGTTCTCGGCCTCGATGGCGACCAACGACAATGTCTACGGTCACCGCGGCCGCATCTACAAGCAGCAGTATAACGGCCGCATCTACCAGCCGATCGGCACCAACGGCGACTTCATCTCGCTGGCGATCCACTACAACCAGAACCGCAACAACTTCTTCGGCTCGCTGCCGCTGCGCGAGGATCTCACCCAATCTCCCACCAACCCTGCGGTACGCACGGTGGGACCGGATTCGACCCAGCGCATCGCGGCCAACAGGGCTGAGCGCGACTATACGGTCGCCCGCTGCCTGACCAATCAGGTCGCACGCGCGGGCATCGTGGATGTGGCCAATACCTGCGGCAGCTTCTTCGAGGAGCGTCTCAACCCGTCCGACACCGGCAACGTGCGCATGCAGTCGCGCTTCACGCTGATGGACGGCGTGGTCCTCACCGTCGATCCGAGTTTCCAGTGGGTGAAGGCCAATGGCGGCGGCACCGTCGTCGCCCAGGAAGGCCTGCGCGACGTCAATCCCGCCGGCGGCACCGCCACGGCTAACCAGTGCGTCGCCGCGGTCCCGCCCGCCAACACGAGCTGCCAGGTCGGCTATCTCGCCGGCATTCCCTTCTTCGGCCGCGACCTGAATGGCGACGGCGATCGGCTCGATACCGTCCGCGTGCTCGCGCCGAGCACGACGCGCACCCATCGCTGGGGCGTCAACGCCTCACTGCGCTGGGACATCAGCTCGACCCAGACCGTTCGCGTCACTTATTCGTACGACCGGGGCTGGCACCGCCAGACCGGCGAGACCGGCCTGCTGCAGGTGAACGGCCAGCCGTTCGATGCCTTCCCGAACCTCAACCCGCTCGTCGCCTCGAACGGCGACATCCTCCAGAAGCGCGACCGCGTCTCGATCGCCCTGCTCAACCAGCTTGGCGCCGAATATCGCGGCGAGTTCATGGACGGCCGGCTGACCGTCAACGCCGGCATCCGCTCGCCCTGGTTCTCGCGCGACCTCAACAACCATTGCGCGACCTCGAGCGCCAGCGGCTTCGTCGAGTGCTTCGGCGCCAACACGGCCGGCCTGGCGTCCTATCTCGCGACGAACACCGTCAATATCGGCGGCGGCACTCTCGTGACCCCACAGGGCCCGCAGGAGCGGACCTTCCATTATCACAAGATCCTGCCGAACGTCGGCGCGATCCTGGACGTGGCGCCGCACACCAGTATCTTCGCGAACTATTCGCGGGGCATCCAGGTGCCGAGCACGGACAATCTCTACAACAGCTTCTTCTACCCGGTAACCAGCACGCGGGCGCGTCCGAACCCGGAGACGACCGACAATTTCGACGTCGGCGTCCGCTACCGCTCGCGCGACATCCAGGCCCAGGCAAGCTTCTGGTACACGATCTTCCAGAACCGCCTCGCTTCGGCCTATGATCCGGAGCTCGACCAGAACGTGTTCCGCAACCTGGGCCGGGTCGACCGCTACGGCATCGACGCCAGCATCTCCTGGCAGGTGATCCCGCAGCTGCAGGTCTATGCCTACGGTTCCTACCTGTGGTCGAAGATCAAGGACAATGTGCTCGCCGGCGAGTGCTCTGCGACGGTCAGCGCCAGCTGCCCGGCCGGCTCCACCGGCGCGCAGATCCTGGCCCAGACGGCGGGCCGGCGTGAATCGGGTCCGCCGGTCTACACGTTCGGTGGCCGCATCCAGGCGCAGCTTGGGCCGCTGGAGCTCGGCGTCTCGGCCAAGCGCACCGGTCCGCGCTACATCAACGACGAGAACCTGCCGTTGCAGCTCTGCACGGCGGCGTTCGTCAACGTCGTCGATTGCAACGCGACGCGCTTCACCGTCTATGGGGCGAAGCTTCGGCCCTACACCACCGTCGACATCGGCGCGCGGCTGCCTTTGGGCTTCGCGGGCCTGAACAACGACACCTACTTCCAGTTCAACGTGACCAACGTGTTCGACACCTACTATGTCGGCAACGTCACGAACCAGCTGCTGAACACCAGCGCTCCGTTCGCGCAGATCGGCGCGCCGCGCGCGTTCATCGCCACGTTGAACGTCGCGTTCAGATAAGCACCGGCCTTCGGGCTGGATCGGGGCGCCGCGGCTCAGGCCGCGGCGCCCTTCTTTTTGCCGCAGCGATGCTTATGGTCGGCGCATGAGCAAGGACGATCTCGTCGAACGCGCCCGCCAGGCGGCGCTCCAGGCCTATGCCCCTTATTCCCGTTTCAGCGTCGGCTGCGCGATCGAGTCGGTCGACGGCGAGATCGCGGTCGGCGCCAACATGGAGAATGCCTGCTACCGGCTCGGAATCTGCGCGGAGATCGCGGCGCTGACCGCGGCCCAGCAGGCGTTCGGGCTCGACAGGATCGCACGGATCGCGGTCGCCGGGGGCCATGTCGGACCGGATGGCGCGCTGGCCGGCGCCGCCGCCGTCACCCCCTGCGGCGGTTGCCGCCAGGCGATCCTCGAGGCGGCGCATGTCGCCGGGCGGGATCTGGAGGTCGCGTCGGCAAACGGGGACGGCAGCGAGCGCGAGGTGCGCCGCATTTCCGAGCTGATCCCCTGGGGCTTCGGCCCGGAAAGCCTGAAGGACGCGGGCTAGAGCATGCCGCGTTCAGACTGAACCTGCTCATCCTGAGCAGGGACAGCGGCCCGTATCGGTCCTTGAAGGCGTCGGCGCTGCGACGCTGAAAACCTATGGCTCGACCATTGTCGGCCTACAGGCAGTCAATGCTGGGTTTGGCAATCGCTTCGAAGAGATCCCATAGCCTGATGAATAGCCACGGCAACGGCGCCTGGAACCAGTACAGCCTGGCCGCCGCCCAGTTCGCCCCGCAACGGCAGCGGTCGTCCCCTTAGATTATCCTCGGAATAGAGCGACCAAAACGTACCCGATGCGTCGGACAGGACGAGGCCAAGCCTCATATCCACCTGAGCGACATTGTGCTCCGCGCGGTCGAGGCGATGATCATTCAATGCAGCCGCGATTACCCCCCACCGCGGGTCGTCCGGCTTCAAGGACACCCAGCATGCCAAGGCCGATAGCTCGGCACTCCCAATGTTGTGCCGGGTCGTTCGGTACGGATAGACGGCGTAAAGGCTCATTTGCCTCGCGCGTGCCAGTTGGCGGCTTATCGGCAGGGACCCCGCTGAAGGCCGGGCAGGCGAACCCATTGCCGAACTGAACGACGAACAGGCAATGAGTGTCAGCAACGCGACACCCCGGCCGGTGCTACGGAACCAAGTTGGCAAGACCATCCAGAGGGTCCCTTCACCAGTGCGGTTCGACACTCGGCTTTAGGCCAGCTTAATCTCCCGGAGCCGCTCCTGGAGATATTCGTCGGCCGTGATCGGGTCCGGATAGAGATTGGGCCGGTCCGCGGTGATGCAGTTCGGCAGCGTCTCGATCAGGAAATCCGAGCGGAAGTGGAGGAAGAAAGGCATCGAGTAGCGCGAGATGCCGCGCCGTTCGCGGGGCGGATTGACGACCCGGTGGGTGGTCGAGCGCATCACATTGTTGGTCAGCCGCTGCAGCATGTCGCCAATATTGACGGCGAGCTCGCCAGGCTTCGGCGTGACCGGCACCCAGTCGCCGTCGCGATCCAGCAATTGCAGCCCTGCTTCCTCGGCACCGAGCAGCAACGTGATGGTGTTGATGTCCTCGTGCGCGCCGGCGCGGACATTGGGTCCGTCGCCCGGGATCGGGGGATAATGGAGCAGGCGCAGGATCGAATTGCCGTCGCGCACCGTGTCGACGAAATAATCCGGCGCGAGGTCCAGATAGCGGGCGATCGCCTCTAGCAATTTGGCGCCGGTCCGGTCGAAGGCGGCGAACAGCTCGAGGAAGGTCGCCTTGAAGGACTCGACCTCCTCCGGCCAGACGTTCGGCGGCATCGAGCTTTCATATTTGTGGCCCGGCGGCAGCTCGCGCGCGACATGCCAGAATTCCTTGAGGTCGTAATTGACCGCGCCCTTGGCGGTCTCGATGCCGAACGGGGTGTAGCCGCGGGCGCCGCCGCCGCCACGCTGGTGATATGCGCGCTTCACCTCCTCGGGCAAGGCGAAGAAGGCCTTCGCCTTCTCCTCCGCGCGGTGGATGAGATCGGCGGGAATGCCGTGATCGGCGACGATGGCGAAGCCGTAGCGCTCGAACGAGCGGCCGAGCTCCTGGGAAAAGCCTTCGGGATCGCGGTCCGCGTCTAGGAGCGAGACGGAGGCGACGGCTTTGGTGGTGGCGAGAATGTCCATGGCCGGGAAGCTAGCGGTTCCGGCCGATGAATCCAATGGTCACGGGTCGGGCGGGCGGCCCAACACCAGACGATGGTTCCTTCTGCCGGCCTAATGCGCCGGCTGTGGTGTAGCCGTATTCGCAGCCGGGGCTGGCGCAGCTTGCGCTCCGTTGGCATTCGCGGCTGGCGCAGGAGCCGGCGCCGGTTGCGCCGCGACAGCATTGATGGCGGCTGGCGGCGCGGCCGGTTGCGCCGCGGCACTGGCCGCGGTGGCCGACGCCGGGGCGGCGGGGACTCCCGAGATCGAGAGGATCAGGCCGGCCAGCGCCGCGCTCATCAGGTTCGAAAGCGAGCCGGCGAGCAAGGCCTTAAGGCCCAACTTGGCGATCATCGGCCGCTGGTTGGGCGCAAGGCTTCCGGTCACCGCCATCTGAATCGCGATTGAGCTGAAATTGGCGAAGCCGCACAGCGCGAAGGTGACCACCGCCACCGTCACCGGGTGGAGCGTGCCCTGCTGGCCGCCCAAGCTAATGAAGGCAACGAATTCGTTGACGACGATCTTGGTCCCGAACAGCCCGCCCGCGGCCGAGGCCTCGTCCCAGGGCACGTTGAGCATGTACATGAGCGGCTGCAGGACGCGGCCGAGGATCATCTGGAACGAAAGGTCTGGATAGCCGAACCGGTTGCCGATGCCGCCAAGTAGGCCGTTGGCGAGCGCGACCAGCGCAACGAAGGCGAGCACCATCGCACCGACCGCCACGGCGAGCCTGATGCCGGTCTGCGCACCCTGGGCGGCGGCCATGATGATATTGGCGGGCTTCTCCTCGCCATGATCGCTCTCGTCGATCGACACGGGCTCGATGTTCGCGGTCGCGGGATCGTCGGGCATGATGATCTTGGCCATCAGGATACCGCCGGGCGCGGACATGAAGCTAGCGGCGAGTAGGTAATCCAGCCTAATGCCCATCGAGGCATAAGCGGCGAGGATGGTGCCGGCGACGCCGGCCATGCCGACGGTCATCACCAGGAAGAGCTGCGAGGGGGTGAGATTTGGGAGGTAGGGCTTGATCACCAGCGGGCTTTCGGACTGGCCGACGAAGATATTGGCCGCCGCGCCCAGCGATTCGACCCGAGTGATGCCGGTCACCAGCCGAATCGCGCCGCCAATCCATTTGATGATCAGCTGCATGATACCGAGATAATAGAGGATCGAGATCAGGCTCGCGAAGAAGATGATCACCGGCAGTGCATGGAAGGCGAAGTTGCCGCCAAGCGGACTGTCGAACATGGCGTCGCCGATCAGGAAGCGGGTGCCGGCATTGGCGTAGCCGAGCAGGTTGGAGACACCGCTCGACATTGTATCGATCGCGGCGATCCCCCACGGCGTGTAAAGCACGATAACCGCGATCCCCGCCTGCAGCGCGAAGGCGGCGCCGACGACGCGCAGTCGGATCCAGCGCCGGTTCGCGGAGAAGAGCACGGCGACGGCGAGGATGATCGCCATGCCGCCGATCCCGATCAGAATTTGCATATGCTCTCCCCCCGGATTCTTCTGGTTGCGGGCAGCATCGCGCTTCCGGGCGGAATTACCAGACCATTTTCGGCTCGGCCGCGCCGATCGCCGCGTCGAGCCGGTCGATCGCGTCGCCGATCGTGTCCGCGACAATCAGCTGCGCCCGCCGCGCCGGCGAGACGAAGCCGCTGGCGAGGACATGGTCCATGAAGCCGGTGAGGCCGTCCCAGAAGCCGTGGACGTTGAGCAAGGCGAAGGGCTTGGCGTGATAGCCCAAGGCATTCCAGCTCCAGGCCTCGAACAGCTCGTCGAGCGTCCCGATCCCGCCCGGAATGGCCACGAAGGCGTCGGTCAGCTCGGTCATCATCGCCTTGCGCTGGTGCATGTCGGCGACGAGGTGGAGCTCGGTGAGCCCGGTATGGGCGACCTCGAGGTCGACCAGGGCCTGCGGGATCACGCCATAGGCCTCGCCGCCATTGCCCATCACCGCGTCGGCGACGACGCCCATCAGGCCGAGCCGCCCGCCGCCATAGACGAGGCCGATGCCGCGCCGCGCCATCTCCTCGCCGAGCGCCTTCGCGATCGCCGCGAAGGCGGGGTCGGTCCCCATCGAGGAGCCGCAATAGACTGCGAGCCGCTTCATATGCTCTTCACCAATTCCTTGAGATCCGCCTCCGGCCGGGCGCCGAAATGGGAGATGATCTCGGCCGCGGCGATGGCGCCGATGCGCAGCGAGGCTCCGAGGTTGCGGCCCTGCGCCTGGCCGACCAGGAAGCCCGCGGCGAACAGGTCGCCGGCCCCGGTCGTGTCGACCACGCCGGTGCCGATGCGCGCGATCGGCACCGACACACGTTCCCCGCGCGCGACCGCGAGCGCCCCTTCCGCCCCGCAGGTGACGACGATCAGCGGCACCTTGTCCTGCAGCGCGGCGATCGCGGCGTCGCGATCCTGCAGGTCCGCAAGCTCACGGATCTCGTTCTCGTTGGCGAAGAGCAGGTCGACTGCGCCGGCCTCCAGCATTGCGATCATCTCCGCGCGGTGCGGCTTGATGCAGGCGATGTCGGAGAGGGTGAAGGCGACCTTGCGGCCGGCCGCGTGGGCGATCGCCATCGCCTGCTCCATCGCCTCGCGCGGGCCGGCCGAGCGCCAGAGATAGGCCTCGAGATAGAGGATTGCAGCGCCGCGGATCTGCTCCGGATCGAGCGCCTCTGCGGTGAGCTCGTGGGCGGCGCCGCGGAAGGTGTTCATCGTCCGCTGCGCGTCGGGCGTGACCAGGATCAGGCAGCGGCCGGTCGGCTCGCCGCCGCTCTTGGGCGGCGTCCGGAATTCGACGCCGAGCGCCCGGATATCGTGGCTGAAAATCTCGCCGAGCTGGTCGTCGGCGACCTGGCCGACGAAGCCGGCGCGACCACCCAAAGCGGCGATCCCCGCCATCGTGTTCGCCGCCGAGCCGCCGCTGGTCTCGCGCGCCTGGCTCATCCGCGCGTAGAGCCTGGTTGCGCCGGCGGCGTCGAGCACCTGCATCGAGCCTTTGACCAAACCTTCCTCGACAAGGAACTCGTCGTCGGCGGTGGCGATCACGTCCACCACCGCATCGCCGATCGCGAGCACGTCGAGGCGGGTTTCGGGGGGCATTCAGACTCCCCGCTTCTTCCCCCTCTCCCCGGGGGGGAGAGGGTTGGGGTGAGGGGGCTCGGCGGTGGGAGCGAACCCACAAGCGCCCGACACCCCCTTCCAACCCTCCCCCTCAAGGGGGATGGCAACGAAAGGAGATGTCATACGGGGACGGCCTGCCGCGGAAATCACCGCCGATCCATGGCCGGATACGCGGCCTTCGGAAAGGCCCTTTTTGCGCAGCGTGAAAGCCGTTACGCATCGGCCATGAGCACCCAGCCCAAAGCCATGCCCGCCGCCGCGCCGCTTCCCGCCGCGCCCCTGCCGTTCCCGCGCGCGCTCTTCGTCTTCGCGCTCTTCTACGGCGGCATGGTCTGCATCGCCGGCGTGCTCGGCGCCAAGCAGGTCGCGATGGGCCCGCTCGCCGTCGAAGCGGGGATCTTCGGCTTCATCCTGCTGGTGGTGATCGCCTCGACCGTCGCCGAGCTTTACGGCCGCGCGACCGCCGATTCGCTGGTGCGGCTCGGCTTCGTGCCGCTCATCGTGTCGATGGCCCTGATCCAGCTCGTCCTGTTCCTGCCCGCCGATCCCGAAATGTACCCGCCGCTCAAGGAGGCCTTCCCCGTCGTGCTCGGCCAGGGCGCGCGGATGATGCTCGCGGGGCTGATCTCCTACGGCATCTCGCAGACCCTCAACGTGCTGATCTTCTCGAAGCTGTCGCGCGGCGAGGGCAAGTTGGTCTGGCTGCGCGCGATGATCGCCAGCGTCTGCTCCCAGGTGGTCGACACCTTGCTGTTCATCTCGATCTCCTTCCTCGGGGTGCGCCCGATCTTCGATCTGCTGGTCGGCCAGATGATCGCCAAGATCGTGCTGTCGGTGGTGCTGGTGCCAGTGCTGATCACGCTCTTCGTCGGCCTCGGCCGGCGCCTCGACGCCCGCGCCTGACCGAGAGACGCCAATGAAGCTCAAATTCCTCGCCGCCCTGCTCGCGCTCGGCGCGGCGGCCGCCTCGGCGCAGACACCGCAGCGGCCGCGGCTGATCGTCGCCATCTCGGTCGACCAGTTCTCGGCCGACCTCTTTGCCCAATATCGCCAATATTATACCGGCGGCCTCAGGCGGCTCGAGCAGGGCGTGGTCTTCCCGTCCGGCTATCAGTCGCACGCAGCGACCGAGACCTGCCCCGGCCATTCGACGATCCTCACCGGCGACCGGCCGGCGCGGACCGGCATCGTCGCCAACAACTGGTTCGACCAGGGCGCCGCCCGCGCCGACAAATATGTCTATTGCGCGGAGGACGAGCGCATCCCCGGCAGCACCTCCGAACATTACACGGTCTCCGACCTGCACCTCCGCGTGCCGACGCTCGGAGACCTGATGCACCTCGCCGATCCGCACAGCCGCGTGGTCGCGGTCGCCGGCAAGGACCGGGCCGCGATCATGATGGGCGGCCACAGCCCGGACCAGCGCTGGTGGTGGGACGGGCATGCCTTCGTCAGCCATGCCGGCGTCGCCGCGCCCGGCCCGGTGACGCGTGCCAATGCGCGAACCGCGGAGGCGCTCGGCCAGGCCCGCGAGCCGATGCCGCTGCCCGACATCTGCGACTCGCGCAGCCGCCCGATCGCGGTGCCCGGCCGGGCCCAGCCGGTCGGCACCGGCCGCTTCGCCCGCGCCGCCGGCGACCGCAGCGCCTTCCGCGCCTCGCCGGAGTTCGACGCCGCGATCGCCGGGCTGGCGGCGGACCTGGCCGACGAGATGCAGCTCGGCCGCGGCCCCTCGACCGACCTGCTCGCGATCGGCCTTTCGGCGACCGATTATGTCGGCCACACCTTCGGCACCGGCGGCAGCGAGATGTGCATCCAGATGCTGGAGCTCGACCGCACGCTCGGCCGGCTGCTCGACCGGCTCGATGCCGCCCATGTCGATTATGTCGTGATGCTCACCGCCGACCATGGCGGCCACGATCTGCCCGAACGGATCGACCAGCAGGGCGATGCCCACGCCGCCCGCTCCGATCCGGCGCTGAACGCGACGGCGATGGGGCGGACGCTTGGCGCGCGGCTGCATCTCCAGGGTCCCGTCCTGCTCGGCGACGGGCCGTTCGGCGACATCTATCTCGACCGCAACCTGCCCGCCCCGGCCCGCGCGCAGGCGCTGGCGGCGGCGCTCACCGCCTATCGCGCGCATCCGCAGGTCGCCGCCGTCCTTACCCGCGCGCAGATCGCGGCGACCCCGGTCCCCTCCGGTCCGCCGGAGACCTGGACGCTGCTGCAGCGCGCCCGCGCCTCCTACGACGCCGAGCGGTCCGGCGATTTCTACGTGGTGCTGAAGCCGCGAATCACGCCGATCGCCGATGCGAGCCACGGCAGCGTCGCCACCCATGGCAGCGTCTGGGATTACGACCGGCGGGTGCCGATCCTGTTCTGGCGGCGGGGCCTGGCGGGGTTCGAGCAGCCTTTGTCGGTGGAGACGGTGGACATCATGCCGACCCTCGCGGGGCTGATCGGCCTGCCGCTGGCGCCGGGAAGCGTGGACGGGCGCTGCCTGGACATCATGGCCGGGCCGGAGACGAACTGCCCGGCGCAGTGACCGCCCATCCCTCAGACTAGGTACGAATCGCACGACCTGTACAGCCGCCTGTCCGCCGCTTATTCTGAAGCGGGAAGAAGGGGCTCGGAATGGCAAAAGCGCGGATCTCGACGATCCTCCTGATCCTGCTGGCGTCGGCATGCGGCAACCAGGCCGCGCCCGGGTCCGGCACCGGCCCCGGCGGCAGCACCGCCGCGGCCCAGATCGCGGCCGAAGAGGAGGCGTGGAGCCGCGAATATGTCGCGCGCGATCTCGAGCGCCTGGTCGATCATTATGCCCCGGATGCGACGCTCAAGGAACCGGGCGCTCCGCCGCTCACCGGCCGCTGGATCCGCGTCTCGCTCCAGCAGGCGGTCAACGATCCCGCCTTCGCCATGACCTTCGCGCACGACCGCATCGAAGTGGCGCGCTCGGGCGACCTCGCCTACAGCCGCGGCCATTACCGCGTCACCTACACCGACCACCAGACGCGGCAGCCGCGGACCGAATACGGCACCTATCTCACCGTGTGGCAGCGGCAGGCGGGCGGGCGCTGGAAGGTGCTCGAGGATTTCATCACCCCGGGGCCGCAGCCGTCGCAGCCGATGTGAGGGAACTCCCAGCTACGTCGCCCCGGCGAAGGCCGGGGTCTCGTGGAGAGTTCGCACCGAGATCCCGGCCTTCGCCCATATTCGCTAACTTAAAGCCCCTCCCCTTGATGGGGAGGGGTTGGGGTGGGGTGGACTCTCCGCCTGCTCGGCGTTCTTCGTCCAGCTCCACCCCCACCCAACCCTCCCCCATCAAGGGGGAGGGCCAAGGAACGCGTCCTAAGTTAGCGCCTATGGGCCTTCGCCGGGATGACGACTATCTCGCGGCCGTCTCCGCCAGATACTTGTCCACCGCCGCCGCGCAGTCGCGGCCTTCGCGGATCGCCCAGACGACGAGCGACTGGCCGCGGCGCATGTCGCCGCAGGCGAAGATGCCGTCGCGCGCGGTGGCATAGCCCTGCTTCGGCATCTCGACCCCGGCCTTGCCGAGGATGCCATCGGGCGGCGAGCCGAGGAAGCCCATCGCCAGCAGGACGAGATCGGCCTTCAGCGCGAAGGGCTCGTCCCCCTGCCGGCCGACCAGGCGCGAGACCCGCCCGTTCTCGCCCTCGAAATGGGTGGTGACGATCGAGAAGGCGCGGCCGGCGCCTTCCTCCTGCGAGGAGGAGGTGCGCAGCTTCATCGGCCAGAGCGGCCAGCTGAGGCCCTTGTCCTCGCGGAGCGGCGGCTCCGGCATGATCTCGAGCTGGGCAACCGAGGCGGCGCCCTGGCGGTGGGCGGTGCCGATGCAATCCGAGCCGGTGTCGCCGCCGCCGATCACGACGACATGCTTACCGGTCGCGAGGATCGGCTGCTCGGGCTCCGGCGCGCCGGCGTTGCGCTTGTTGGACTCGGTCAGATAGTCCATCGCGAAGTGGATGCCGCCAAGCTCGCGGCCGGGCACGGCGAGGTCGCGCGGCTGCTCGGCGCCGGCGGCGAGGACCAAAACGCAATAATCGTCCATCAGCCGCTCGACCGGCACGTCCCCGCCGATCTCCATGTTGGTGCGGAAGATCACGCCCTCGCGCTCCATCTGCTCGATGCGGCGGTCGATCAGCATCCGCTCCATCTTGAAGTCGGGGATGCCGTAGCGGAGCAGGCCGCCGATCCGGTCCGCCTTCTCGAACACGGTCGGGGCATGGCCCATCCGCGCCAGCTGCTGCGCGCAGGCGAGGCCGGCAGGCCCCGAGCCGACCACGGCGACGCGGCGGCCGGTGCCGCGCGGCGCCATGTGCGGAACGATCCAGCCCTCGCGCCAGCCGCGGTCGACGATCTCGCATTCGATCGTCTTGATGGTCACCGGATTGTCGTCAAGGTTCAGGGTGCAGGCCGCCTCGCAGGGCGCGGGGCAGATGCGGCCGGTGAACTCCGGGAAATTGTTGGTGCGGTGCAGCCTGTCCAGCGCCGCCCGCCAGTCTTCGCGGGAGACCAAATCGTTCCAGTCGGGGATCAGGTTGGAGACCGGACAGCCCGTGTGACAGAAGGGAATGCCGCAATCCATGCAGCGTTCGGCCTGGCGCGCCACTTCATAGGGCGGCAGCGGCTGGACGAATTCCAGCCAGTCGGCGACGCGCTCGCGCACCGGCCGGTAATGGCGGTCGTGCCGCGGGATTTCGAGGAAGCCGGTCGGGTTGGTCATGCCGCCGCCTCCAGTGCCGCGAGCGCGCGGCGATATTCGGTGGGCATCACCATCACGAAGCGCCCGAGCGACGCGCCCCAGTCGGCGAGGATCGCGGCGGCGCGGGCGCTGCCGGTGAGGTCGCGATGGCGCTGGATCAAAGCCTTCAGCGCCTCGGGATCGTCGACCGGATCGAGCTCGACGCCGGCACGGTTGCAGAGCGAAGCGAGCCTGTCCTCCGGATCGTAGACATAGGCGATGCCGCCCGACATGCCGGCGGCGAAATTGCGGCCGACCGCGCCGAGCACGACGACCAAGCCCCCGGTCATATATTCGCAGCCATGGTCGCCGGTCCCTTCGACCACGGCGACGGCGCCCGAATTGCGCACCGCGAAGCGCTCGCCGGCGACGCCGTTCAAAAAGACCTCGCCGCTCGTCGCGCCATAGAGGCAGGTGTTGCCGACGATGATGTTGGCGGCGGGATCGCGGGAAACCTCCGGCTGGCGCACGACGATCCGCCCGCCCGAGAGGCCCTTGCCGAGATAGTCATTGGCATCGCCGACCAGCTCCAGGATGACGCCGGGCGAGAGGAAGGCGCCGAAGCTCTGGCCGGCCGAACCGGTGAGCAAGGCATGGAGGCTGCCTTCGGGCAGGCCCTCGGCGCCGTGGCGGCGGGCGATCTCGCCCGAGACCAGGGCGCCGACGGTCCGGTCGACATTGCCGACCGCCATTTCGAGCCGGAGCGGCAGCGGACCGTCGAGCGCCTCGACCAGATGCCGGTCGATCCGCGCCGCCGGCTCGCGCCGGAACGGCGCGTCGTTGCGCAGCGCATCGCCGTCAACGCGGTGGAGCAGGCGGGAAAGGTCGACCCCCTTCGCCTTCCAATGCGTCTCGGCGGAAGCGGCATCGATCAAATCGCTGCGCCCGATCATCTCATCCAGCGACCTCAGCCCAAGCCCGGCCATGAGCTCGCGCAATTCCTCGGCGACGTAGAAGAAATAATTGATCACATGCTCGGGCGTGCCGGTGAAGCGGGCGCGCAGCACCGGATCCTGGGTGGCGATGCCGACCGGGCAGGTGTTGAGATGGCATTTGCGCATCATGATGCAGCCGGCCGCGATCAACGGCGCGGTGGCGAAGCCGAACTCGTCGGCGCCGAGCATGGCGGCGATGGCGACGTCGCGGCCGGTGCGAAGGCCGCCGTCCGCCTGGACGCAGACCCGGCCGCGCAGGCCGTTGCGCGCAAGCGTCTGCTGGGTCTCAGCGAGGCCGATCTCCCAGGGCAGGCCGGCATGGGTGAGCGAGGTCAAAGGCGAGGCGCCGGTGCCGCCTTCATAGCCGGCGATGGTGATATGGTCGGCGAGGCATTTGGCGACGCCGGCGGCGACGGTGCCGACGCCGACCTCGGAGACCAGTTTCACCGAGATGCGCGCGGCCGGGTTCACCGAGCGCAGATCGTGAATGAGCTGCGCCAGATCCTCGATCGAATAGATGTCGTGGTGCGGCGGCGGCGAGATCAGGCCGACGCCCGGCGTCGAATGGCGTACCGCGGCGATCTGCGCGTCGACCTTGTGGCCGGGCAGCTGGCCGCCCTCGCCGGGCTTGGCGCCCTGGGCGATCTTGATCTGCAGGTCGTCGGCGTTGACCAGATATTCGGCGGTGACCCCGAACCGGCCCGAGGCGACCTGCTTGATCGCCGAGCGCTCGGCGGTCACGAAGCGGTCCCGCTCCTCGCCGCCCTCGCCGGTGTTCGACTTGCCGCCGATCCGGTTCATCGCGACCGCGAGCGTGGTATGCGCCTCGCGGCTGATCGAGCCGAAGCTCATCGCCCCGGTCGAGAAGCGCTTCACGATCTCCGCGGCCGGCTCGACCTCCTCGAGCGGCACGGGTGGCCCCGCCGGCTTCAGGTCCATCAGCCCGCGCAGGGTGAGCAGCCGCCGGTCGCGCGCGTTGATCTCCTGCGCGAAGGCCCGGTACTTCTCCGGCAAATTGCCGCGGACCGCGTGCTGAAGGTTGGCGACGCTGTCGAAGGTCCAGGCATGGGCCTCGCCGCCGAGCCGCTGGGCGTAGAGGCCGCCGATATCGAGCACCTCGGCGCCGCCGTAAGCGAAGCGATGCCGCCGCGCGCATTCCTCGGCGAGCTCGGCGAGGCCGATCCCCTCGATGACGGTCGCGGTGCCGGTGAAGTAGCGCTCGACGAGGGACGCGGAGAGGCCGATCGCGTCGAAGATCTGGGCGCCGCAATAGCTCTGGTAGGTGGAGATGCCCATCTTGGACATCACCTTCAGAATGCCCTTGCCCGCCGCCTTGATATAGTTCGCGCGCGCCGCTTCCGCATCGTCGAGCGTGGCGATCGTGTCGAAGGCGAGCCAGGGATTGACCGCCTCGGCGCCAAAGCCGGCGAGCACGCAGAAATGATGGACCTCGCGCGCCTCGCCGGTCTCGACGACCAGGCCGGCCTGCATCCTGAGCCCCTGGCGGATCAAATGATGGTGGACCGCACCGGTGGCCAAAGCGGCCGGGATCGGGATCCGGTCCTTCGAGGTCGCCCGGTCCGAGAGGATCAGCACGTTGGTGTCGGCGAGCACCGCCTCGGTCGCTTCCCAGCAGAGCCGCTGCAGCGCGGCCTCGAGCGCCTGCGCGTCGCCATGCTTGGGCCAGGTGGCGTCGAGCGTGATCGTGCGGAAGGCGCCGTCCAGCGTCTCCTCGATGTCGCGGATCTTCTCGAGATCCTCGTTGGTGAGGATCGGCTGCGAGACCTCGAGGCGCTTGTGGGTGCCGGCCTGGTGGCCGAGCAGGTTCGGGCGCGGGCCGATCATCGAGACCAGGGACATCACCAAAGCCTCGCGGATCGGATCGATCGGCGGGTTGGTGACCTGGGCGAAGTTCTGCTTGAAATAATCGTAGAGCAGGCGCGGCCGGTCCGAGAGCACGGCGAGCGACGTATCGGTGCCCATCGAGCCGACCGGATCGTCGCCGGCCGCGGCCATCGGCGCGAGGAAGAATTTCAGATCCTCGTCGGTATAGCCGAAGGCCTGCTGGAGATCGCGCAGCGCGGCCGGATCGACCCGCTTCGTCTCCGCGCGCGGCGGCAGGTCCTTGAGGTTGAACTGCGTCTCCCGCAGCCAGTCGCCATAAGGCGCGGCGTCGGCGAGGCCAGCTTTCACCTCCTCGTCCTCGACGATCCGGCCCTGCTCAAGGTCGATCAGCAGCATCTTCCCGGGCTGCAGCCGCCATTTGCGGACGATCTTCTCCTCGGGGATGGGCAGCACGCCGGCTTCGGAGGCCATCACCACCAGATCGTCGTCGGTGACGAGGAAGCGGGCGGGGCGCAGGCCGTTGCGGTCGAGCGTCGCGCCGATCTGCCGCCCGTCGGTGAACGCGATCGCCGCCGGCCCGTCCCAGGGCTCCATTAGCGCGGCATAATATTCGTAGAAGGCACGCCGCTTGGGCTCCATCCGCGTGTCGGACCAGGCTTCGGGGATCAGCAGCATCATCGCATGGGCGAGCGAATAGCCGCCGGCGAGCAGCAGCTCGACCGCATTGTCGAGGCAGGCGGTGTCCGACTGGCCGTGCGGGATGATCGGCCACATCTTGTCGAGATCGGCGCCGAGCAAAGGGGATTCGAGCGTGCGCCGGCGGGCGTTCATCCAGTTCACGTTGCCGCGGAGCGTGTTGATCTCGCCATTATGGGCGATGAACCGGTAGGGGTGCGCGAGCCGCCAGGACGGGAAGGTGTTGGTCGAGAATCGCTGGTGGACGATCGCCAGCGCCGACACGGTCAGCGGATCGGCGAGGTCCAGATAGAATTTGCCGACATGATGGGCGAGCAGCATGCCCTTGTAGACCAAGGTGCGGCTCGAGAAGGAGGCGACGTAGAATTCCGAGAGGCCCGGCAGGTCGCGCTTCGCCGCCTCCGATTCGAGCGGGTTCTGGGTCTGCTTGCGGATCGCGAGCAACTTGCGCTCGAACGCATCCTGGTCGCGGACATTGGGGCCGCGCGCCACCACTGCCTGGCGGATCACCGGCATCGAGGCGAGCACTGCCGGGCCGATCCCGTCCGTGTCGACCGGCACCTCGCGCCAGCCGACCAGCACCTGGCCCTCGATCCGGATGAAGCGCTCGAACCGCTCGACCGCGGCGGCGCGGCTCGCCTCGTCGCGCGGCAGGAAGCACATCGCCACCGCATAATCGCCTTCGGGCGGCAGGCTGAGCCGCTCGGCCTCGGCCCAGGCGCGGAACAAGGCGTCGGGAATCTGGATCAGGCAGCCGGCGCCGTCGCCGAGCGACGGATCGGCGCCGACCCCGCCCCGATGGTCGAGATTGGCAAGGATCCGCAGCCCCTGCGCGATGATCGCGTTCGAGCGCTTGCCGCCGACATGGGCGACGAAGCCCATGCCGCAGCTGTCGCGCTCGTTGCGCGGGTCATAGAGACCCGGAAGGGATGCCTTGCCTTGTTGCACTGCAACAGCGTGTCCGAGGAGAAAGCGACTCGCAAGCGGTTTCGGAAGATTTGGACGCTTATCGCGCAGCGTTCAGCCTGCGACGCGTGAATATCTCACATCGCCGGCCGGATTAGGAAATCATTCCCCTCGGCCCGGCTAGCGCCTGACGTCGAGCTCCCCGGCGAGGAAGGCAAGGATGTCCCGCCGGCCGAACAGGCTCGCGTCGCCGGCGAGGCTGTGCTTGAGGCAGGTCAGGGCCAGGCCGGCCCGGACGATGCCGTCGAGATCGAGGCCGGACCGAAGGCCGTGAAGGATGCCCGCGGCGAAGGCGTCGCCGGCGCCGATCCGGTCGATGATCCCGGGGACCACGACCTCTCCGGTCTGCGCCGCGCCTTCGGGCGCGTCGACCCGGGCGGCGATCCGGTGGGTATCCGCATCGACGACATGGCGCGCGGTCGAGGCGATCAGCTTGAGCTGCGGGAAGGCGGCGAACATCGCCTCCGCGGCCTCGCGCCGCCTTTCCTCCCCTTCCCCGCTGAAGCTCTGGCCGAGCAGCAGCGAGATGTCGCGGTGGTTGCCGAACAATATGTCGGCCTGGCCGACCAGCCGGCCGAGGATCGCCTTCGGATCGCCGTCCCACTGCTCCCAGAGCTGGGCCCGGTAATTGCCGTCGAACGAGACCAAGAGGCCCGCCCCGCGCGCCGCCTCGGCCGCCGCGACCGCCGCCTCGGCGCTGCGCCGGCCCAAAGCCGGCGTGATCCCCGAGAGATGGAGCTGGTCCGCGCCGGCGAGCAGGACGCCCCAGTCGAAATCCTCGGGCCCCGCCAAGGCGAAGCTGCTCTGCGCGCGGTCGTAGAGGATGTCGGACGGCCTGAGCCCGGCGCCCGGCGACAGGAAATAGAGGCCCATCCGGCCCGGCCCGGCCGCGACGCCGTCGGCGGCGACCCCGTAGCGCCGCAAATGGCCGATCGCGGCCTCGCCGAGCGCATTGTCGGGCACGCGGCTCACCATCGCGGTCTCGTGGCCGAGCCGCGCCAGGCCGATCGCGACATTGGCCTCGGCCCCGCCGACATGGACGTCGAGCCGCGCGGTCTGCAGCAGCAGCTCGCGCCCCGGCGCGGTCAGCCGCAGCAGCAATTCCCCGAAACAGACGATCCGCCCCATGGCGATACCTTGCCTGCGAAGCGCCCGGCAGGCAACCGGACGGCTCCGCAGCACCGGCGGTGGCGGCGCAGGAGCAAGGGAATTTTGCGTAAATACGCGTAGAAATACGCTGGCGTCCGACGCAGACAGCCCAGCCTGCCAAGGCGAGGCGGTCTGCGGGGGTCGCGAGTCCAGTCACGTCGTCGGAATTATCCGACACAATCCGACAAGTCAAGGGAGGTGCCTGAAATCTGCTCGTGGCCGGAACGGCCTTGCCTGACGTTCTGGCCTTGCCGCCGCTGGGCCGCGTCAGATCAGCCGCTGGTGGACCAGTTTTGCGACCGCCTGGGCGCGATTGACGGCGCCGAGCTTGCGGCGCGCATTGTCGATATGAAAGCGCGCGGTCGCTTCGGAGATGCCCAGGATCACCGAAACCTCCCAGTCCGTCTTGCCTTCGGCGACGAGCGCGAGCGCCTCGCGTTCGCGCGGGCCGAGGCGGAGCGGCGGCGCCTCGGGCGGCTCGGCGAACTCGAGCAGGCGCTCGGTGAGGACGAGGCCGGCCATCTGGATCGCCCGGCTTTCCTCCGGCGACAATTCGGAATCGCCCATGCCGAGGTGCAGCGAGGCGATCGCGCCGCCCGGGCCGTAGGAGGTCGCGCACAGCCCCTCCGCGATGCCGCCTTCGCTGAACGCCTCCCAATAGGCGCCATATTCGCGGGCGTCGCGGGGCGCGAAATCGCTGAAGCGATAGCGCGTCCGGTTCTCGCGGATCGCGCCAAGCAGTGGATTGCAGTCGAAGCAGATATAATTGTGGGCGGCGCCGCCGACCCAGCCTTCGCGCGCGATCCGCTTTATCACGCCGCCCGCGGCCCAATGATTGGCCGAATTGAGCGGGGCCGACGGCCGGCGGTACAGGCGGGTCTGCAAATAGGTCGCGCCATGGCTTCCCATGGCCGTGAAGAAGCGCTCGCTCATCTCCTCGCAGGTCGGGGCGCGAAGGCAATCCTCCACGCGGGCCATGATTCCGGTCAACATCGCCAGCCGCCCTTTCCGATTGGAATCTGACATGAATCGCCAGCGCCATCAAGGCGCGAGGAGCGTTCCCGTATTTTGTCAACCTCCCGATTCCGTGAGGTTTATCCAGCGGCGCTGCGATGCGATCCTTGGCCGCGACCAGGGAAGGCGTCGTTGTGTGGGTTCACGCATTGTCCGATTGCAGAGAAAGATTCTCGCGAACTGAACCGTTTTGCCGCCCGGCGACGCCTTGGCTTTGTGAGTGACGCGCGCCGCGATCGCTCCGATGGCGAGGAGTGAGTGAAGTGCCGCAGACCGCTTTGACCGACCAGAATGTCGCCGGCGAGACGAATGCCGGCGCCCAGTTCGCGCCCGCCATCGCGGCCTTGCCCGGCAGCGCCTATGTGATCGCCTGGCTGGATTACCAGCGAAGCGCAATCTTCGCCCAGCTCTACGATTCCTCCGGTGCGCGGGTCGGGCACGAATTCCAGGTCAGCGCCGCCGGTGCCGACGTCCTCTTCGCGAGCGTCGCCCCGCTCGCCGGAGGCGGCTTCGTCGTGGTCTGGCAGAACGGCTCGTTCAACAGCGCCGACATCCACGCCCGGCTCTACGACACCGCCGGGTCCCCTCTCGGCGCCGAGTTCACGATCAACTCGAACCTCCCCAACGAGCAGCTCGACGTCCGCGTCATCGGGCTTGACGGCGGCGGCTTCCTCGCCACCTGGGATACGATCGCGGGCAATCAGTACCAGGAGGTGAGCGGGCGCCTGTTCAACGCGGTCGGGCAGCCGCAGGGCCTGGATTTCACGATCAACACCACAACCGCCGACAGCCAGGGTTTATCTTCGATCGCGCCGCTGGCCGGCGGCGGCTTCGTCGCGACCTGGCAATCGGTCAGCCCGGCCGGGAGCGGCCATGTCCTGCTTCTCGGCCAGAGGTTCGCGGCCGACGGCAGCAAGGTCGGGGCCGAGTTCCAGGTCAACACGGACACGACGCACAATCCGGTCGGCAACGACGTTGCGCGGCTGAGCGACGGCAGTTTCGTCGTCTCCTGGGTGGATCCGGCACCGAGCAACGGCGGCGGCCGCATCGTCGCGCGCCATTATGATGCGAGCGGCAACGCCCGAGGGGGCGAAGTCGTGATCGCAAGCAAATCGGGCGCGGGCTATGGTTCCACCACGGTGACCGCTCTGGCCGATGGCGCCTATGTCGTCGCCTGGACCGACCAGAACGAGTCGGTCGACCATGTCTCGGCGCGAGCTATGGGCGCCAACGATCTGCCGCTCGACGTCGCCTTCGACATCAGCGCGGGGGCGCCGTTCGGCTCCGTCCTTGCTCCGGACGGCGCGGTCACGCTCGCCAACGGCCATGTCGTCTTCGCTTGGGACGGGCCGAGCACCAACACCAGCGAGGACGTCTATTTCCGGATGTACGCGTTCACCGCGGCGTCGGACCATATCGTCGGCGATCCCGGCGACAACGATGTGTCCGGCACTCCGGGCGGAGATTATTTCGATCTCTCCCAAGGCGGCAACGACACTGCCCATGGCGGCGACGGCGACGACGGCTTTTTCTTCGGTGCCGCCTTCACAGCCGCCGATACGGTCGACGGCGGCCCCGGGACCAACGACCAGATCGGCCTGCAGGGCGATTATACCGGCGCGAATGCGCTCATCCTCGGCGCGAACACGATCGTCAATGTGGAGGCGATCGTCGTCCTGCCGGGGTTCAGCTACGACATCACCACCGTCGACGCCAACGTGCCGGCAGGAGGCGTGCTCAAGGTCCAGGCCACCCAGCTTGCCGCCGGCCAGAGCCTTACCTTCAACGGCGCGGCCGAGCATGACGGCAGCTTCATGATCTATGGCGGGCAGGGCAACGACAGTCTGACCGGCGGCGACGGCGATGACGGCTTCTATTTCGGGCCGGGCGGCTTCACCAGCCTCGACACGATCGCCGGCCGGGCCGGTACCAACGATCAGATCGGCCTGGACGGCGACTACACGATCACGCTCGGCGGGAATTTTACCGGGATCGAAGTGATCGCCCTGCTGCACGGGCCGGCCGCGACGCCGAACCATTTCAACATCACCGCCGCCGACAGCCTGGTGGCCGCCGGCCAGACGATGACGATCTTCGGGCTGCAGGTGGAAACCTCGATCACCTTCAACGGCGCCGGCGAGCTGGACGGCGCGTTCAAAATTTATGGCGGGACCAATGCCGACACGCTGACCGGCAGCCACGGCGCCGACTGGATCTTCGGCGGCGGCGGCGCGGACCAGCTGAGCGGCGGGCAGGGCAACGACATCTTCTATTATGACGACGTGTCGCAATCGACGGCGGCGGCCGCCGACAACATCCTGGACTTCACCTCGGGCGACAAGATCGACCTCAATGCGATCGACGCGATCGCCGGCGGCGCCAACGATCCATTCAGCTTCGTCGGCGCGGCGGCCTTCTCGAATCATGCCGGCGAGCTTCGCGCGGTGAACACAGGCGGCAACAACTGGCTGATCCAGGGCGACGTCAATGGCGACGGCGTCGCCGACTTCCAGCTCAACCTCACCACCGGCGATGCTCACGCGATCACCGCCGGGGACTTCACGCTGTAGCCGATGGCCGCGGCCGCCTGTCGCGTTGCGGCGTGCGGCGTATCGTTCGAAACGGCCGGGCGGCGCGTTGCCGACGGCGCGGAACGATATCGGACGCTTCTCCAAGGCCGAAACTGCCGGTGGGCGGCCGCTGGCTAAAAGCTGGTCCGACCGAAACCGGCCTGTCCGGTTTCGGCAGCTAACGACCCATTTCGGATCTTTCGCGTCGCGGTGCCGATTGCCTAAACGGCGCCCAGGAGTAAGCGCATCGGTGTCTTCGGCATGAGGGATTATGTCATCATATTCGGAGCGGCAGTCCGCTCGGACGGTCGTCCAAGCGGCAGCCTGAGGCATCGTATCGAGGGCGCACTGGCCTGGGCCGCACGCCATCCGGATGCTCTGTTCATCCCCACCGGCGGAATAGGCGAGTCAGGCTTCGCCGAGGCAGAGGTTATCCAGGACGGCCTCGCGAAGGGCGGCATCGCGCCGGCCCGCATCGTCCCCGAGCTGCAAGCACGAGACACACTGGAGTCCGTCCGGCTATGCGATGCGATCCTGCGCGAGAGGGGTGACTGCGGCCGGGTCATATGTTGCACCAGCACCTACCACCAGCCGCGCTGCGGGCTGCTGTTCCGCATCCTCGGCTACAAGGTCGTGCTGCCGGACATGCCACAGGGGTTGGGCAGGTTGTCGAGAGGCGCGCTCGCGGGCCTGGTGCTCAAGGAAGTCATTGCCACGCCCTATGATGCACTGCTCCTCCTGGTGATGCGTGGGCGGCGCGGCCGCTAAATCACGCTGTGTTTCGACTGAACCACTTTCGTCATTGCGACCCCGGAGAAGGCCGGGGGAAGCAAGCCAGCGACGCTCCGAGGGCCCACTGGATTGCCGCGTCCCCCGGCCTTCGCCGGGGTCCTCGCAATGACGATTCCAACCAATCACAGCATGCTCTAATTCCCGGTCCACCCCGTTACGGACATTACACACCTCGTCTTCGCTGGCACCGGGCGACCGGCCGGTTGCTGCTTACCGACGGGAACCAGCGCTCGATCGCCAGAGGGGGGTCAGCGGTTCTCGGCGAGGAAGGCGCGAAGCGTCTGGAGCTCGGCGATGCGGGCGGCAATGATCTCGGCCCGGCACGCCGGAAACTGCACGTCCACGGCGAGCGAGCCGTAGTGATCGGTGAGATAGG
>JAFAZM010000364.1 GCA_019239785.1 Sphingomonadaceae bacterium | reverse complement strand
TCCTCATGCGGCTCGAGACGAAGCTCGAGGCCCTGGATGGCCAGCGGCTCGTCGTCGACCAGGATGGTGCGGATGGTCATTTCGGCTCCTCGGCTTCGATTTGATATGGGATCTCGATGAAAACGCGGAAGCCCCCTGTTATCTCCGACTGTGTCTCGAACCGGTGGTTGTCGCCATAGGCCTGCGCCAGACGGTCCCTAATGTTCGCCAGGCCGACGCCGGTCGATTGCATCGCGCGCACCTGATATTGGGAATCGGCGCCCGGGCCGGTGTCGGAGACGGTGATGAAGACGCGGTCGGCCTCGCGGCGCATCTCGATCGAGATGTCGGCGCCTTCTTCCTGCGGCGTGACCGCATATTTGATCGCATTCTCGATCAGCGGCTGGAGCAGCAGCGAGGGGAGGTGCGCGCGCATCACCGTCGGATCGATGTGGAAATGGGACCGCAGCCTTTCCTCGAAGCGCATCTTCTCGATCTCGAGATAGAGCTTCAGCGTCTCGACCTCCTGTGCGACCGTCACCATGCCGGTGGATTCGTTGACCAGGGTGTAACGCAGGAAGGAGGAGAGCCGGCTCAGCATCGCATTGGCCCGCTCGGTCTGCTTCAGCAGCACCAGGGTCGAGATCGAGTTCAAGGTGTTGAACAGGAAATGGGGATTGAGCTGGTAGCGCAGCATGGCGAGCTGCGCGTTCGAGGCCTGGCTCTCCAGGCGCATCAGCCGGTCGGTCTGCTCCTCGAGCAGGATGAAGAAATTGATGCTGTAATAGAGCGCCGACCAGGCGACGAGCACCGAGACGGTCATCAGGATCGCGCCGAGGAAGCGCATTCCCTCCGCCTTCACGCCCGGATCGACGAAGGTCGAGACGCTCCAGGTCTCGATCGCCGAGAAGGCGGCGGCGGCGACCGCGACCAGCGCGATCGAGCCGACCCAGGTGTAGACCGGCTGCATCCGGATCAGCCGGCGGAAGGCCGCCGCCATCAGGAGGGTGATCGAATAGCCGGTCGCGGTCAGCAAGGCGGTGTGGACGATGAAGAACCAGCCCATCGAATTGGCGATGCCGGAGAGCGTCCGCAGCACGAAATAGCCGCCCCAGCCCGCCGATTGCAGGACCCAGAAGGCGCGGTTCTTGTCCTCGAAGAAAGGCTGCCGGCCCAGCCGCAGCGGGTTCCAGCGCCGCCGGGCGGGCGCCGAAAGCGGAGCTGGCTCCGCGATCTGGACTGCGCTGTTGCTCGCCATGCCTATCGGCGCCTCTCTAGCGGCAAGGCGCAGCGGGGGCCAGAGGCGGGGGCGGCGGGCATTACGGCTTTATCTGGGTGTCGGCTCTGCGGACGTCGAGACAGGATTGTTACGCGCACCACCGTCATCCTGGCGGGCCCGTCCTGAGCGCCTGTCTTCAGGCGGTCGAAGGGGCCGGGATTTCAGGCCGGTAGGGCACGGCGGGTCTCGACGAGACCCCGGCCTTGGCCGGGGTGACGCAAGGGGAAGGGGACGCCCGCTTGACTCTTCAAACCACGAGGGAACATAACAGGAACAAATGAATCCGAGTCGCATGCCTGTTCCGTCCTCCCTGGACGCGCGCCTCGCCGCCTTGCGCAAGGAGGTGCGCCGGATCGAGCGTTCCGGCGCCGCCGGCGACGACGGGCGGCCGTGCCTGGCCTTCGGCATCCTGGACGTCGACGAGCGCCTGGCCGGGGGCGGGCTGGCGCACGGGCTGCACGAGGCCGCGCCGGCCGGCCCCGGGCTGCACGACGAATGCGCCGCGACCCTGTTCCTCGCCGCGCTCGCCGCCCGCTTCGCCATCGAGGCGGGGGCAGGGGGGCAGGTGCTTTGGGCGCAGAGCCGCCGCGACCTGTTCGCGCCCGGGCTCGCTGGAGCGGGGCTCACGCCCGACCGGCTGCTCTATGCCGATTGCCGCAACGACGAGGAGGTGCTTGCGGTGATGGAGGAGGGCGCCCGCCATGGCAGCCTCGCCGCGATGGTCGGCGAGGTCGGACGGGTGGCGATGGCCGCGGCGCGCCGGCTCCAGCTCGCCGCCGAGGAAGGCGGCGGCGCGGCCCTCTTGCTGCGGCGCTGGCGGCGGACCGATGCCGATCCTCTGGTCCAGCCCTCGCCGGCGCTCACCCGCTGGCGGATCGCCTGCGCGCCGTCCGCGCCTTTGCCATTTCCGGGGATCGGCCGCGCCCGCTGGCAGGTTTCGCTCGTCCGGCAGCGGGGCGGGCCGCCGCATCACTGGCTCTTGGAGGCTCCCGATGCCGAGGCTCGCCTCGCTCTTCCTGCCCGATCTGTCGACCGACCGGATCAGGCGGATCGAGCGCAGCGCCGCGCGGCCTGACGCCGCCGCGCCGCGCGCCGATCCCTCCGTCCTGCCCGCCCGCGCCGGCTCCTGGCGGCCGGGCGCGCGCTGGGCGCGGGAAGCGGCGGCGCAGGATCTGGTGCTGCGCCGGGCCGAAGGGGCGCTGATCACCTTCCACAAGCAGGGCAATCAGAACGTCCTCGCCGCGGCCTGCCCGCAGGCGCGGGCGATCGGCCTCGCCCCCGGCATGCCGCTCGCCAAGGCGCGCATCCTCGTCGCCGGCCTCGACGTGCGGCCCGCCGATCCCGAAGGCGATGCCGCCTGGCTGCAGCGGCTCGGCCTGTTCGCCGCCCGTCGCTGGACGCCGCGCGCGGGGCTTTCGGGCGGGCACGGGCTTTGGCTCGATCTCGGCGGCGTCGCCCATCTGTTCGGCGGCGAGCGAGCGATGTGCACCCGCATCCTCGCCTTCCTGAAGCGGCTCGGCTTCACCGCGCGGATCGCGGTGGCCAGCACGACGGGCGCGGCACATGCGCTTGCCCGCTTCGGAGGGAAGCCGCTGCTGCTCTGCCCCTCCGGACGCGAGGCCGACGCTTTGGCGCAGATGCCGCTCGCCGCATTGCGGCTCGACGACGATCTGCTCGGCCGCGCCGGCCGGCTCGGGCTCGAACGGATCGGCGAACTCGTCGCCATGCCGCGCGCCCCTTTGCAGCGCCGGTTCGGAGACGCCTTGCTCCTTCGGCTCGACCAGGCGCTCGGCCGGGCCGCCGAGCCGTTCGATCCGATCGTCCCGGAAGAGCCGCCGTCGATCCTGCTCCGCTTCGTCGAACCGATCGCAAGCCCCGAAGCGATTGCCGAGGCTGCGGGAGAGGCGGTGCGGCGGCTGGTGCCGATCCTGGCGGAAGCGGGCCTCGGCGTCCGCCGCCTCATCCTTGCCGCGGACCGGGTCGACAGGGAGGTGCAGCGCGTCGCGGTGCGCCTGGCCCGCGCCACTCGCGACGGCGCTCATCTGACCCGATTGCTCCATGCCAGGATCGAGGAGATCGAGCCCGGTTTCGGCATCGAGCGGCTGCGTCTCATTGCGACGCGGGTCGAGCCGCTCGGCGCGCAAGCGATCGAGGGCGAGCTGGCGGGCGTCAGGCCCGCGCCCGATCTCGCTTTGCTGATCGACCGCCTCGCCGTGCGTCTCGGCACGCGCCGCGTCCACCGTCTCACCGCTTTGGAGAGCGACCTCCCCGAACGCAGCGTTGGCCGCGCCGGCCCGCTTGGCCCGGTGGCTTTATGGCCCGATTGGCCGCGGCCGGTCCGCCTGCTCTCGCCGCCCGAGCCACTCGACCATGTCATGGCCGAATTGCCGGACGCCCCGCCGGCCCGCTTCCGCTGGCGCGGCCGTTCCTATCGCGTCGCCGCCGCCGACGGGCCCGAGCGCGTCTATGGCGAATGGTGGCGGCGCGAGGCGGAGCGGGAGGCCGTCCGCGACTATTTCCAGGTCGAGGCGGAGGACGGCGCCCGCTTCTGGCTGTTCCGCAAGGGCGACGGCGAGGATCCCGCCACCGGCGACCTCAGCTGGCATCTGCACGGCCTGTTCGCATGACCTATGTCGAGCTCCAGGTCGCGACGCATTTCAGCTTCCTGCGCGGCGTCTCCAGCGCGGAGGAGCTGTTCGCGGCGGCGCAATTGCTCGGCTATTCCGCGCTCGGCATCACCGACCGCAACAGCGTCGGCGGGCTGGTCAAGGCGCTGAGGGCGGAGCGGGATATTGGGGTGCGGCTGGTTGCCGGCTGTCGACTCGAGTTGATGGACGGCAGCGCCTTGCTGGTCTGGCCCGAGGGCCGCGCCGCCTGGTCGCGCCTCACCCGTCTGCTCACCGTCGGCAAGAGCAGGGCCGACCGAAAGAAGGGCGAGAAGGGCCACTGCTTCCTTCATTGGGAGGACGTTGCCGCTTGGTCCCAAGGATTGGTCGCTGCCTTGGTTCCCGACGAGGCCGACCGGGTGACGGACATCGCGCTCGCCCAGATGGCGGACATCTTCGGCGATCGAGGACATCTAGCGCTTACCCACCGCCGCCGCCCCGGCGAGGCGAAACGGCTGCACGCGCTGGACGCGCTCGCCCGCCGCCACGGCCTGCGCGCGCTCGCCACCGGCGACGTACTCTATGACGGACCGGACAAGCGCATGCTCCAGGACGTGGTCACCGCAATCCGCGAGCATTGCACGATCGACGAATTGGGCTTCCGCCGCGAGCGCTTCGCCGATCGCTATCTCAAGAGCCCGGAGGAGATGGAACGCCGCTTCAGGAGTTTTCCGGACGCGATCCATGCCACCGCCGATATCGCGCAACGCTGCACTTTCTCCCTGAGCGAACTTGGCCAGCAATATCCCGATGAGATCGTGATGATTGGCCGAACACCCCAGGAAGCATTGGAGCGTCTGACCCGTGAGGGGCTCCAGGCTAAATTTCCCCAAGGTGTGCCGAAAAACTATTCGGATTTGCTGGAGCGGGAGTTGAGGCTGGTCGCCGATTGGAGTTATGCGCCCTACTTCCTCACCGTAAATTCGATCGTCCAGTTCGCCCGGAGCCAGGAGATTCTTTGCCAGGGTCGCGGTTCGGCAGCCAATTCGATGATCTGCTACGTGCTCAACATCACCTCCATCGACCCGATCGAGCGAAAGCTGTTGTTCGAACGCTTCTTGTCGGACGACCGCGACGAGCCGCCCGACATCGACGTCGATTTCGAGCACGAACGTCGCGAGGAAGTGATCCAATGGATCTACGAGACCTATGGTCATGATCACGCCGCCCTGACCGCAGTGGTCAGCCGTTACCGGACCCGCGGCGCGGTCCGCGAAGTAGGCAAGGCGCTCGGCCTGTCGGAAGACGTGACCTCGACCTTGTCGGGTCAGGTCTGGGGCTGGTCCAATGACGGCGTCGCCGAACGCCATGTCGAGCAACTCGGTCTCGACGCAAGCGATCCCCGCCTCGCCTTGACGCTGGAGCTGAGCCGCCAGCTGATCGGCACGCCGCGCCATTTGAGCCAGCACCCGGGCGGTTTCGTCCTCACGCGCGATCGGCTCGACGAGCTCGTGCCGATCGAGCCGGCGACCATGGTGGATCGTAGTGTCATCGAGTGGGAGAAGGACGATCTCGAGGAATTGAAGATCATGAAGGTCGATGTCCTCGGCGTCGGCATGCTCGGCTGCATGCGGCGCGCCTTCGATCTGCTCGCAGAGCATAAAGGACAGCGTCTGACGCTCGCCTCTGAGGAGATGCAGAAGGACGATCCGGCCGTCTTCGATATGATATGCGAGGCGGACACGATCGGCACTTTCCAAATCGAAAGTCGGGCGCAGATGTCGATGCTGCCGCGGCTCAAGCCGCGCTGTTTTTACGACATCGTCATACAGGTCGCGATCGTTCGGCCGGGACCGATTCAAGGCAACATGGTGCACCCCTATCTGCGCCGGCGTGAAGGAAAGGAGTTTCCGGAATATCCCAAGCCGGAACTGAAAGAGATATTGAAAGACACGCTTGGCGTGCCACTGTTTCAGGAGCAGGCGATGAAGATCGCAATGGTCGGTGCCGGCTTCAAACCGGCCGAGGCCGATAAGCTGCGCCGGGCGATGGCGACTTTCAAATCGACTGGGGGGGTGAGCGAGTTCGAAGACAAGATGATCAATGGCATGCTGGCCAACGGCTACACGCGGGACTTCGCCGAGCGGACCTTCAGGCAGATCGAGGGCTTCGGCAGCTACGGCTTCCCCGAAAGCCATGCCGCGAGCTTCGCCAAGATCGCCTACGCCTCCTCCTGGATGAAATGCCATCACCCGGACGTCTTCTGCGCGGCGATCCTCAATGCCCAGCCGATGGGCTTTTACGGCGTCGCCCAGCTCGTCCGCGACGCCCGCCAGCATGGCGTGGAGGTCCGCCCCGTCTGCATCAATGCCAGCCGCTGGGATTGCACTTTGGAGCCTCCTTCATCCTCCCTGTCGCGAAGCGATGGGAAGGGGGGCCATGCGAAGCATGGAGGGGCGAACGGCGCCGATGGCCCCTCCACCGGCTTTCAGCCGGTCCCCCTCCCCATGAGCTGCGCTCACAGGGATGAAAAGTTGCCTCTCCGCCTGGGTCTGCGCATGGTGAAGGGCCTCTCCAACGCCCATGGCGCCTTGATCGCGGCGGCGGCGATGGAGGCGCCGTTCACCTCGATCGAGGATGTCTGGCAGCGGACCGGCGTGCCGGTGGCGGCGCTGGAGAAGCTCGCCGATGCCGATGCCTTCGCCTGCCTCGGCCTCGACCGGCGCCAGGCGCTCTGGCGGGTGCGCGGCCTGGGCGGGCCGCCGCTGCCGCTCTTCGCCGCTGCCGAGGCGCGCGCCGCGGAGCCCGAAGTGCTGCTGAATCCAATGACCGAAGGCCGCGAGGTGATCGAGGATTATCGCGCTGTCCAGCTGTCGCTCCGCGCTCACCCGCTCGCCTTCCTGCGGGAGGAGCTCGCCCGGCGCCGCATCGTCCCGGCCGGACGCCTCACCTCATTGAAGGACGGCGATCGGGTCCAGGTCGCCGGCCTCGTCCTGGTCCGGCAGCGGCCCGGCAAGGGCAACGTCACCTTCCTGACGCTGGAGGACGAGACCGGCATCGCCAATGCGATCGTCTGGCAGCGCATCTTCGAGGCCCATCGCCGCATCATCCTGGCCTCGGCGATGGTCTCGGTCCGCGGCAGGCTGCAGCGCGAGGGCAAGGTGATCCACATCGTCAGCGAGCGGCTCGAGGATCTGACGCCGTTGCTGCACCAGGTCGGCGAGAAGAATTTCCCGTATCGCCCCGGCCCGGCCGACGCCGCCCGCAACGGCGGTCCCGATCCCCGCGACCGCCCCCGCCGCGTGCCGGCATTGCTGGGGGCGCCGGACGGCGGGCTCAGGATCCAGTCGCGGAATTTTCACTGACTTAAATCCTCCCCCGGGACGGGGAGGAGGACCGCGCGCGTAGCGCGTGGTGGAGGGGGCCCCGCGTTCAAAGCCTCTCCTCCGCCGGGCCCCCTCCGTCAGGCCTTCGGCCTGCCACCTCCCCGTCCCGGGGAGGATCTACAGACCTCAATCCTCCTCCAGCTCCTTGATCCGCGCATTGAGCGCCTCCAGCGCCGTGCCCCGCTCCAGGAAGCTCTTCAGGCTGGACAGCACCAATGGCCAGCCGGCGCTGACGCCGGCGCGCATGCGGGGCTCGTTGAGATCGCTGTGCGTCACGGTCAGGCGCGACTCGCTGCCTACCGGCTCGATCTCGTAGGTGACCCGCGAGGTCCGCGCCGGATCGTCCTCCTCGCCGGGAAAGGCCCAGCTCGTCACCAGCCGGCGCGGCGGCTCGATCTCGAGCACCCGCCCGGCGACGTCGACCTTGCCTTCCGGCCCGACCCGGACATGCTCCCAGCGCGAGCCGGGCTTCCAATCGGAACGGTTCTCGTGACCCCAATATTGCTTCGTCAGGTCGCCGTCGACGAGCGCGTTCCA
>JAFAZM010000297.1 GCA_019239785.1 Sphingomonadaceae bacterium | reverse complement strand
CGTCCCAGCGCAGCCGGGCGATGATCGGGCTCGACTCCGAGGGGCCGCGCCGCAGCGCGGCGCCCGGCCGGACGGCGACCAGCAGCAGCGTGTAATCGGTATCCATATCCTCGTCGCCGACCTGGTTCATGCCGGGCATGACGAAGTCGCCGCCCTCGTCCGGGACGCAGCCGAGCCCGAGCGCCTCGCGAAGCTCGCGCCACAGCCCGCTCGTCGCCGGACGGTCCAGGTGCCAGAAACGGGCAAAGCCCTCCCGGCCCGAGGAATCGCCGTAAGAATAGCGGATGTCGTCGTCGGCCATGCGCAGGATGAAGGCCGCGTCGCGCCTGGCGACCGCTTCATTCAGCGCCCGGCGGAAGGCAACGAAGGAGCGGTCGCGGGTGCAGTAATCGTGCGGCGGCAGGCGCGGGGGCACCGCAACGGCCGCGCCCGACAGCGCCAGCAGCGGCAGCGGCAGGAGGGATCTCATCCGCGCTTTTCTCTTCCCGCTCATTCGCGGCTCGCGAAGCCGGCAAGCAGCCAGCGGCCATGCGCCTTGCGGAAGATGGCGGAATAAGCGGTGAACGCCCGGATCCGGTCGCGCCGGACCCAACCCTCGCGATTGCCGGCGATCCAGGCATGGGCCCAGGCGCCGCGGCCGCGATCGTCCGGCGCGTGGCCCATCACGTCCCAGCGCAGCCGCGCCAGGATGCGGGCCCGGTCCGACGGCGCCGTCCGCAGCACCGCCCCGGGCAGAGCCAGCGCCATGCCGTCATGGGTGGCGTCGTCGGGCTCGTCCTCCTGCAGGGTCAGCGACGGCACCCAATGCATGCCCGAGCGGTCGCGCGCGCAGCCGAGGCTGAGCGCCGTTGCGAGCTCGCGCCAGAGGCGGCTGCGCTCCGGACGGTCGAGGTCCCAGAAGCGGATGAAGCCGCGCCGCCCGGCATCGCCCCCCGCATCCGAATAAGCGTCGGCGGGAAGGATGGCGCGGATGAAGGCGGCGTCATGACGCGCGATCGCTCCGTTCAGTTGCCGGCGGAAGGCGACGAAGCTCGGATCGCGGGCGCAGCTGTCGACCGGCGGCAGGCGCTCGACCTGCGCCGGCGCGGCAGCCGAGGCGGCAAGCAGCAGCGCGAAGACCAGGCTTCGGATCGGACCTCCCCTTCAGCCGAAGGGGATAATCGTTACGGGCGGCGAACGGAAGCCGGTTGCGCGGCGGGCGTGCCGTCGCTCGCGATGATCACCTCGTCCGGGCGGACGACGCCGAGGTTGCGGCGGACCAGCTCCTCGACCAGGTCGGGATCGGCATGGGCGGGATCGAGCAATTGCGCCCGGTGGGCGAGCCGCGCCCGCTCCGCCTCGAGCCTGGCGAGCTGGACGCTCTCCTGCGCCTTGGCGCGGCGATAATCGCCCCAGGCCAGCACCCCATTCTCGCCGACGATCGCCGCGCCGAGGAAGTAGGCGATGACCAGCATCCCGGCCGCCGGCCAGGCTGCGCGCTTGATGAGAATCAGGGGATTGCGAACCGCCGTCATTGCGCTGTCACAGAATCAGCAATTCGAAGGAGAATCAAGCCTTTTGACCATGGAGTCGTAGAAATCCGCTAAGCTGTGCGCTCAGCGAGTCGAAGCGTTCGCGGCGGACGGTTCGGTAAACCCGCGCTCCTGACGGTCGATCCCGAGCCGGTCGGGCTCCTCCGGGCCCAGATCATGGCGGTAGGCACGCAGGCAGACATAGGGACGCGACGGCGCCGAGTCCGCGTCGATCGCGCTGATCGGCCAGCGTCCGGTGCAATCCCCCGCGCGGCAGAAGCAGATGTGCCAGCCGCCGACCTGCCCGTCGGCCGCCGCGTCGCGCCGCACCGCCTCCTGGAAATAGGCGCGCTGCGGCGCCGCAGCGGATTTGAGCGGGCGCAATGGGGAATCGCCCTCGCCGCGGAGCCAGGTCGTGAAGGCCGACCCGTCCGGCTCCGTTTCCGGATCATTCTGGGACCAGAGATGGACCAGGGCGCGCAGCCCGGGGCCGTCATCGGTCCTGAGCAAATCGAGAAAATGGTCGGCGAGACGGACGACCGTGGCGGGCGGGTCATGCCCGGGGCCGGCGGGCGACAGATCCCCGAAGCGGACGCGGGCGGCCTCGCCCATCTGCCGCTCGAAACGGGCAGGGCCAGCCGCACGAAACACCGCCGGGACTAACGTGAGGCCGCCCTGATAATGGCAATAGCCGGTGCTCATGACCAATGTATTGGGCCCGGCCGCCAGCGCTGCCGCTTGATAGTCGCGCCCGCAATCGTGAAGGATGCCGTAGACGGTGGCGCGCCGCAAGACCGGTTTCCAGTCGCGGCCCCTCTCGAAATAGAGGCCCAGCCAGCCGTCATTATGGCGGTCGACCCTGTCGCTCGCCGCCTCCGCGTAGGCACCACCGATATCCGCGTAGAACTTGTTCCAGCTCACGAAACCGTCGAGCCGGACGCAACGGCCGAGCCACGGATTGGGATTGCGGCCCATCTCCCGCGCCGAAGCCGGCACTGCGGTCCGCAGCGTGCAGGTCGGCCCCGCCGACGGAGTCGCAAGAGCGAGCGCGGCGGCGGCCAGCAGCATGGCCCGTCAGACGAAAACGCTGCGCCCGGGATAGATCGCCGTGCCTTCCAGCTCCTCCTCGATCCTCAGCAGCTGGTTGTACTTGGCGAGGCGGTCCGAGCGGGCGAGGCTGCCGGTCTTGATCTGCCCGCAATTGGTGGCGACGGCGAGGTCGGCGATGGTCGTGTCCTCGGTCTCGCCGGAGCGGTGCGACATGACCGCGGCGTAGCCGGCGCGATGCGCCATCGAGACCGTCTCCAGCGTCTCGGTCAGGGTGCCGATCTGGTTGACCTTGACCAGGATCGAATTGGCGAGTCCCTTCTCGATCCCCATGGCGAGCCGCGTCTTGTTGGTGACGAAGACGTCGTCGCCGACCAGCTGGACCCGGCCGCCGAGCCGGTCGGTCAGCGCCTTCCAGCCGTCCAGGTCGTCCTCGGCCATGCCGTCCTCGACCGAGGCGATGGGATAGGCGTCGCACAATTCGGCCAGATAGGCGGCCATTTCGTCCGGCGAGAGCGTTCGCCCCTCCCCTTCGAGCCGATAGGCGCCGTCCCTGAAGAATTCGGTCGCGGCGCAGTCGAGCGCCAGCATGACGTCGTCGCCGGGCGCATAGCCGGCCTCGCGCACCGAGCGCATGATGAAGTCGAGCGCGTCGCGGGCCGAAGCGAGGTTGGGCGCGAAGCCGCCTTCGTCGCCGACCGCCGTGGAGAGCTTCGCGTCGTGCAGCCGCTTCTTGAGGACGTGGAAGATC
>JAFAZM010000246.1 GCA_019239785.1 Sphingomonadaceae bacterium | reverse complement strand
ACGAGCTCGCCGACGACGAGCGAGGCGTAGGTCGTGGCGATGATGACGATGGCGAAGCCCACCGTCTGCGCGGTGTCGGGCGCCATGCCGAGGCGGACCAGCCGCTCGGCCGTCGGGCCGCCGAGGCTCGCCCCCGAGAAGGCGCCTGCGAGGACCGCGATGCCGGTGATGCCGATCTGGACCGTCGACAGGAAGCGGCCGGGATCCGACGCGAGGTCGAGCGCGGTCTGCGCGCCCTTGCGCCCGTTCTTCGCCATTGCCTTCAGCCGCGGCTTGCGCGACGAGACGATCGCCAGCTCCGCCATCGCGAACGCCCCGTTGAGGCAGATCAGCAGGAAGAGGACGAGGACGTCGAACCAGGGGAATGGCGGGAGGGCGTGCGTCATGGGCGCCGCTCCCCCTTAGCGCCTCCCGCTCCGCGGCGACAAGGGCGGTCGACGCCGCTCACCGCCGCGCGGCGAAGAAGCTCCTCAGCAGCTCCCCCGCTTCCTCCTCGCACAGGCCCGAATAGACCTCGGGGGCATGGTGGCAGGTTGCCTGAGCGAAGAGGCGAGGGCCGTGGAGCACCGCCCCGCCTTTGGGGTCGGGCGCGGCGAAATAGAGCCGGCGAATGCGGGAAAGGGCAATCGCGCCGGCGCACATCGCGCAGGGCTCCAGCGTCACCCACAGGTCGCATTCGTCCAGCCTTGGCGTCGCGAGTGCCGCCCCGGCCCTGCGCAGGACCACCATCTCGGCGTGGGCGGTGGGGTCCGCATCGCTCAGCATCCGGTTGCGCGCCGCCGCGACCACCTCGCCCCGCCGCGTCACCACCGCGCCGACCGGCACTTCTCCGGCGTCCGCGGCAGCGCGCGCCTCGCGGAGGGCCAACCGCATCGGCTCGGAGAAGGGATCGACCATGGCCCCCCGCCTTAGCGGCGGCGCGGGCTCATTGCGAATTGCCGTCGGACAGGTGGACCGTCGGGGTTTCGACCTGCTTGGTGGTGGTGGTGACGGTCGGGACCGTCACGTTGCTCGTGGTCGTGCCGACCTCGACCTTCTTGACCTTGAGGTCGAAGGCCGGCGCCTGGGCCTCGCGCGTCTGGTTGAGCGAGATGACGCCCGTATAGACTAGGCCGATCGCGACCAGGATGGCGAGGGCGACGAGAATCAATAAGGCGCGCATCGGATACCTCGGGTTGCTCCGTCCAAACCTTGATCAGTAAACGAGGCCGCCGTCAAACGGTTGCCGCGGCGCAACGACCTTCGCCGCGGTCCGGCGGAGGTTGACGCGGCGCCCTCCACCGGCTATCGGCGCCCACGATTTACGGGGGCGGCTGCGCCCCCGCTTCATTTACAGGACGAGACAACATGTCGCGCATTTGCGAGCTGACCGGCAAGGGCCGGCAGGTGGGCCACAACGTTTCCCACGCCAACAACAAGACCAAGCGCACCTTCCTGCCGAACCTGCAGAACGTGACCCTGATCAGCGACGCCCTCGGCCGCGGCGTCAAGCTGCGCGTGTCGATGAACGGCCTGCGCTCGGTCGAGCATGTCGGCGGCCTCGACAATTGGCTGGCGAAGAGCTCGGACGAGCAGCTGAGCCTCAAGGCGCGCCGCCTGAAGCGCGAGATCGCCAAGAAGCAGACCGCTCCCGCCGAGGCCTGAGCGCCCGGCGAGATGGCGATGGGAGGCGGGGATTTCCCCGCCTCTTTTTTTGGGCTCAGCCCGCGAACGCGAACTTCAGCAGCAGGGTGCGCTGGAGCGGGACGTAATTGTCGTCCGAGGTCATCCACACGATCGTGCGGCCGCCTTCCCGCGTGACGCTCAGGCCCTCGAAATTGTCGCTGAGGAGCGGGGGACGGAAATCCGCGATCTCGCGCCCGCGCAGCACCGCGCCGGCGCGCACGCCGGCGAGATCGACGAGGGTCAGCTTCGAAGTAAAGCCCTGCAGCAGCGTCCAGCGGCGGTTGAGGATCAGCGCGTGTCCGTCGGGGAGAAGCGCCGCGTCGGTGGTCCGATAATGCGCCGGCGGGAGGTAGCGCAGGGTCTTCGCCGGCGTCCCCGGCACCGCTGGATCGCCGGCGAACAGGATCACCTCGCCCCCCTCGCCTTTCCCTTCGGCGAAGACCAGGAAGCGGCCGTCGCGCAGGCGGAGCATCGCTTCGGGGCCGCGGTTCTTCGGCCAGCGCGCCATCGCGGCCGGCTCGGCGTCGGACGTCGCGCGGCCGCTCGCCCGATCGAAGCGCCAGATGGCGTTGCGCCGCTCGAGGCCGAGCCAGAGCGAGGCCCCCTCGACCCACATCGACTCGACGTCGCGCCCGGATTTCCCTCCCGAGGCGCCGGGGCCGTCGGGAAGCAGCCCGATCTGCGCGCGTACCTTGCCACGGCCGCCGACGGGGACAGGGAAATGGACGCGCCAGCCGGCATCGCTGAAGGCGAGCACGTCGCGCCCCTCGACATGGAGCGCCGAGAGGCCGCCGAAACGCGGGTCGTTGCTGGCGAGGCTCCAGCCGCCGAGGAAACGCAGGCCCCCGAAGCGCGTTCGCCCCGGAGCCGTCGGATCGATGACGACCGGCTCCAGCGCGATCCAGGAGATTGCGGGTGGAGCTTCCCGACGCGGAGGCAGGCGCGGCGTGAATGTCGTCAGCAGCACCCACAAAGCGAGGAGGAGAAAGGCGCGCATTCCGTGATGGCTTTACCCCCTCCGCGGGCCGGCGCCAGCCTGAACGGCGGCTGACGAGCCCATTCAGGACCGGCTCAAACGAATCGTGAGATAAGGACAGCATTCGAGAAAGGGCCCGAACAAGAAACCGGGGTCCCAGAGGAGTTTCGACATGCTGAAGAAGTTCACCCTCGCCGCCGTTGCTGCCGTCACCGCCGTCGCCGTGGTTCCCGGCGCCGCCGAGGCCCGCCCGCACGGCAACGCCTACGGCTACTACAACAACAGCGCGCACGCCCGCGGTTACGACCGCTACGGCTACGGCAACAATTACAACAGCTACAACAACGGCTACTACAACAACGGCTATTCCGACAATTACTATGGCGACCGCTATTATAACGGCCGCTCGTACCGGGGCAGCTATCGCTGCAGCGGCACCACCGGCACCATCGTCGGCGGCGTTGCCGGCGCCCTGCTCGGCCGTAGCGTGACCCGCAACGGCTACCACAGCGGCACCACCGGCACGATCCTCGGCGGCGCGCTCGGCGCCCTGGCCGGCCGCGCGGTCGACAAGTCGAGCTGCCGCAACCGCTAAGCCTTTCGCGTACCCTCCTGTGGTGTAACGAGGGCGGGGCCGGCGCTTCTTCAGGGAGGCGCCGGCCCTAATTATTTCTGCCTCTCCTCCCCCGGATTTCCGGGGGAGGGGGACCAGCCGAAGGCTGGTGGAGGGGCTTCTTTCCGGTACCAAGAGCCCCTCCACCGCCCTTCGGGCGTCCCCCTCCCCTCGAAATCGAGGGGAGGATTATTTCGTGTCGAACAAGGCGGCGAGCTGCTCGATCATGGCGCCGCCCAATTGCTCGGCGTCCATGATCGTCACCGCCCGCTCGTAATAACGGGTGACGTCGTGGCCGATGCCGATCGCCACCAGCTCGACCGGCGAGCGCGCCTCGATCCAGCCGATCACCTGCCGCAAATGGCGCTCCAGATAGGTGCCGCTGTTCACGCTCAGCGTCGAATCGTCGACCGGCGCGCCGTCGGAGATGACCATCAGGATGCGCCGCTCCTCCGGCCGCGCGATCAGCCGCGCATGCGCCCACAGCAGGGCCTCGCCGTCGATATTCTCCTTGAGCAGCCCCTCGCGCATCATCAGGCCGAGATTCCGGCGCGCCCTCCGCCACGGCTCGTCCGCGGACTTGTAGACGATGTGGCGCAGGTCGTTGAGCCGGCCGGGATTGGGGGGCCGCCCCTGGCTCAGCCACGCCTCGCGCGCCTGGCCGCCCTTCCAGGCGCGGGTGGTGAAGCCGAGTATCTCGACCTTGACCCCGCACCGCTCCAGCGTGC
>JAFAZM010000142.1 GCA_019239785.1 Sphingomonadaceae bacterium | reverse complement strand
CCACGCGCTCGCCGGACGCTCGGCGATCCTGTTCGGGGCGGAGCGGTCGGGCCTCGAGACCGACGAGGTGGCGCTTGCCGGCAAGATCGTGACCGTGCCGGTCAATCCCGAGTTCCGCTCGCTGAACCTCGCCCAGGCGGTGATCCTCCTCGCCTATGAATGGTCGAAGCATCGCGCGCTCGCAGTGCCGACGCTCGGCGACGAGGCGGAGCCGCGTGCGCCGCACGCGCATCTGGAAGGGTTGATCCAGCAGCTCTACGCCGCGCTCGAGGTGGCGGACTATTTCCATCCGCCGGACCGCACGCCGGCGACCCGCAACACGATCCGCACCATCCTCACCAAGGCCGGCTGGTCGACCCGCGAGATCCAGGCGCTGCGCGGGATGATCCGGGCGGTGGAGGAAGGCCGGCACGGCGGGCGGCGCTGAGGGTCGGGGGGCTTTTGCGCGCTTTTCCGTTGACTTGGCGGCGGCTTGCCCCCATTGTGCCCGCCTTCGCAATTGGCCCCGCACCCCTGGTGAAGCGGCGGCCGCGCCGGACGCGTAGCGGTCCGGCGGTGCGGTCCAGGGATTTGCAAGCCCTCCCCGAAAAGCGGGAACCGGTTTTCGGACCAGGAGGGCGACACCGACAACGCAGAGCAAATTGGAGTTTTGAAATCATGTCGAAGCGCTCCAGCGCCAAGTACAAGCTCGACCGCCGGATGGGCGAGAACGTCTTCGGACGGCCCAAGAGCCCGGTCAACCGCCGCGAATACGGCCCCGGCCAGCACGGCCAGCGCCGCAAGGGCAAGGTTTCCGATTTCGGCATCCAGCTGCGCGCGAAGCAGAAGCTGCGCGGCTATTATGGCGACGTCACCGAGAAGCAGTTCAAGCGCGCCTATACCGAGGCGGCCAAGATGAAGGGCGATACCGGCCAGAATCTGATCGGCCTGCTCGAGCGCCGGCTGGACGCGGTCGTCTATCGCGCCAAGTTCGCGCCGACCATCTGGGCGGCGCGCCAGATCGTGAACCACGGCCATATCCGGGTGAACGGCAAGAAGCTCAACATCGCCTCGGCCAAGGTCAATGTCGGCGACGTCGTCGAGCTCGGCCCGAAGGCGCAGGAGATGGCGCTGGTGATCGAGGCGCAGAGCCTGCCCGAGCGCGACATCCCCGATTACATCGTCCAGGACGGCACCGCGAAGGTGGTCTTCAACCGCGTGCCGACGCTCGACGAGGTGCCCTATCCGGTGCGGATGGAGCCGAACCTCGTCGTCGAATTCTACTCGCGCTGATCTCTCTCGAGCGGGAGGAGCAAGGGGCGGCCGGAAACGGCCGCCCCTTTCGCTTGGTGCTCAGCGATGCAGCGCCGTCGACAGGAAGGCGTTGATCCGCGCCAGCATCTGCACGCGCGCCTCGCTGTCCGCCAGATCGTGCTCCAGCCCCTCGAAGGTGACCAGCCCGCTGCTCTTGCCCGCCGCGCGCAGGGCGGCGTCCATCCGCTGCGAATGGACGATGCCGACATTGGTGTCGCGCGTGCCGTGGAACATCAGCACCGGCGCGGTGATGCGGTCGACATTCTGCAGCGGCGAGCCGGCGCGGACGTGCGGCCCCTGGCCGACGAACCGCCGCACCAGCTGATAATTGGAGAAGCCCTCAGCCTGCTCCCAGAGCAATTGCAGGTCGGTGACCGGGGCGATCGCGACGATCGCCTTGAACAGGCCGGGCTCGGTCACCCCCGACTGCAGCGCGGCATAGCCGCCATAGGACCAGCCCACGATGGCGAGCCGGGCGGGATCCGCGCCCTGCGCAACCAGCCAGTGCCCGGCGGCGGTGACGTCGCCGATCGAGGTCTGCCAGCCGCGAAAGCCGTTCTGCGCGAACCAGGCGTCGCCATAGCCGGCCGAGCCGCGATAATTGGGCTGCAGCACCGCATAGCCCTGGTGCGCGAGGAATTGGGGGAGCCAGTCGAAGCCGAGCTCGTCGCGCGCGCTCGGGCCGCCATGGGGCAGCACGATCGCCGGCAGGCCGTGCATGTCCTGATGACCCGGCGGCAACGTGAGGTAGGCCGGCACCTGCACCCCGTCGGCGGCGGCATAGGTCAGCGGCCGGACTGTGGCGAGCGGCACATTGTCGAGCTGCGGCCGCACCGGCATGATCTCTTCCAGCCCGCGCGTCGTGCGGTCGTAAAGATAGTAGCGGCCCGGATTGGAGTCGCTGGCGGCAAGGATCAGCAGCTTGTTACCGTCCCGGCTCATTCCCCTGAAGTCGATCGCCGGCCGGCCGGGCAATGCCTGGGAAAGGCTGCGCGAAAGCGCGAGATATTGGGGATCGAACCAGATCACGCGCCGGCTTTCCTCGGCAAAGGTGACCCCTGCCACCGGGCCGCCGCGGCCCACCCGCACGATGTCGTCCACGTCGACCGTGGGATTGGCATAGACGAGCTCGCTGGCGAGGCTCTCGTCCAGCCGCACCTTGTAGAGCGCAAGCCGTCCGTTCAGGCGTTGCAGGACGTAGGCGATGTTCTGCACGCCGTCGACGGCGACAGGATACATGCCCTCCCGGGTCAACGTGTCGTAGGTCGAAAAGCGTCGCCAGTCGCGCGAGCCCGCGAGCCGGTAGTAATAAGTGGAGAGCGAACCCGCCTGACCGTCGCTGCGCGCCTCCACCGTTTCCCTGATCCGCACATTGCCGCGCGCGTCCGTCATGAAATTGGCGACGCGCGCCTCCGGGACCTCGACCTGGCTGCTGCGCAGCGTGTCGACGTCGATCCGGTCGACGCCGAGCCCGTCGAGGCGCCGCACGGTCCGCGAGCGGCTTTCCATCGTTTCCGGGACGTAGACGCGGGCCATCAGCACCGCATGGCCGTCATCAGGGAGCCAATCGAGAATGATCCCGGAATCCTGTCTTAGCGCATCGTCGTAGATCGTGCTCTGCTGCCCCAGCTCGCGGATATTGGAGCCGTCCACGCTGACCGCGAACAGGCGATGGAAATTGACCAGATCGCCCTGGATGTTGCTGGTCCCGCGCACGGAGCAGATCAGCCGCGTCTCGCTGACGAAGCGGCACCAGGAGAGCCGCTCCGGCGCGCCGCTGGCATGCAGCACCGGCCGCGCATCGCCGCCATTGGCGATATCGGCGACCACTGCCGCCGAACCGGTGCCGCGCGTGGGCGCGATATAGACAGCGTAGCGGCCGCTCGGCGAGATTTCGAGATTGGCGACGCTTTCGCGTGGACCGAACATCGCACTCGCGTCCGCCGGCGCTTGCGCCGCACCAGCGGCAGGCGCCGGTTGCTGTGCCTGCGCCGCGGCGGCAAGTGCCGCAACGCCAAGGCCGATCTGCCAAATCCTCATGTTCGCGCCCCCCAATGTCGGATTCTAATGCGCCGAGCCGCCACCGATCGCGGTCGACAGGAAGGCGCCGATCCGGGTCAGCATGCGCGTACGCACGTCGCTGTCGGCGAGGTCGTGCTCCAGCCCCGGAAAGATGGTGAGCTCGCTGCTCTTGCCGGCGCCGCGCAGCGCCTCGTCCATGCGGCGGCTGTGGATGACGTTGACGTTGAGATCGCGGTCGCCGTGGAAGAGCAGGACCGGGGCGTTGATCTCGGCGGCGCGGCGCAGCGGCGAGCCTTCGGCGACATGCGGCCCGGTGCCGATCTCGTCGGCGACGTTGGCTGCGTTGGTATAATAGCGGGCGTCGTCCTTCAGCTGCTGCAGGTCCGTCACCGGTGCGATCGCGACCACCGCCTTGAACAGGCCCGGCTCGGTCGCCGCCGCCTGCAACGCGGCATAGCCGCCATAGGACCAGCCGACGATCGCGAGCTTGGCCGGATCGGCGATCTTCTCGCGCACCAGCCAGCGCCCGGCGGCGGCGACGTCGCCGATCGCGGTTTTCCAGCTCCTGAAACCGTTCTCGACGAACC
>JAFAZM010000121.1 GCA_019239785.1 Sphingomonadaceae bacterium | reverse complement strand
CCCCTCCACCATGCTTCGCATGGTCCCCCTCCCCGTTCCGGGGAGGATTTGTAATGCCTAGTCCCGCCCCTCTGATTCCGCCCCGTGCGGGCATCATCGACGAAGTTCGGGAGGCGCTCGGCGCAGCCTTCCTTTCCGCCAAGGACGAGGTCGGCGAGGTCTCGATCGACGTCGCCCGCGAGAGCGTCGCGGACGTGCTGCGCACCTTGCGCGACCAGTTCGAATATCAGCAGCTGATGGAGATCGCAGGGGTCGACTATCCGAGCCGCGCCGAGCGGTTCGAGGTGGTCTATCATTTGCTCTCGGTGACGAAGAACCATCGCCTGCGCGTCCGCGTCTCGACCGACGAGGCGCAGCCGGTGCCGACGGTCACCAATGTCTATCCGGTCGCCGGCTGGCTCGAGCGCGAGGTGTTCGACATGTACGGCGTCGTCTTCGCCGGCAACCGGGACCTGCGCCGCATCCTCACCGATTACGGCTTCCGCGGCCATCCGCAGCGCAAGGACTTCCCGCTCACCGGCTATGTCGAGATGCGCTATTCCGAGGAGCAGAAGCGCGTCGTCTACGAGCCGGTCGCGCTCGCCCAGGATTTCCGCAATTTCGACTTCATGAGCCCGTGGGAAGGCGCGGAATATATCATCCCGGGCGACGAGAAGGCCCAGCCCGAAGCGCCCGGCGCGCCGACGCCGCTCTCCTCGGCCGAGATCAACAAGGCGGCGGCGCCCAAGGCCGAGCCGGCCGGCGACACGCCGAAGACCACCGAGAGCAAGGCACAGACCGGCGCCGGCGAGCCCGCCAACAAGCAGGCGGCGAAGCGCTCGCCGCGGAAAAAGGCGCCGCCGGCCCCGCCCGCGCCTTCGGGGAAAACGCGATGACCTCTCCATTCGAAGGCGGCCGCCATGGCTGAGAATGCCGGCATCATCCCGCACGAGATCGAGGCCGACGCCGAGGCGACCGGCGTCGACCCGGCCCACAGCGAGATCTCCAACTACACGATCAATTTCGGGCCGCAGCATCCGGCCGCCCACGGCGTGCTCCGGCTCGTGCTCGAGCTGGACGGCGAGATCATCGAGCGCGTCGACCCGCATGTCGGCCTGCTCCATCGCGGCACCGAGAAGCTCTGCGAGTACAAGACCTATCTCCAGGCGCTGCCCTATTTCGACCGGCTCGATTATTGCTCGCCGATGTGCATGGAGCACAGCTTCGTGCTCGCCATCGAGAAATTGCTCGGGCTCGAAGTGCCGCTGCGCGCCCAATATCTCCGGGTCTTCTACGCGGAGCTGACCCGCATCTCGAACCATATGCTGAACCTTGGCAGCCACGTCATGGACGTCGGCGCGATGACGCCGAACCTCTGGCTGTTCGAGCTGCGCGAAGACTGCATGAACTTCTACGAGCGGGCCTCGGGCGCGCGCATGCACGCCAACTGGTTCCGGCCCGGCGGCGTGCGCGAGGACGTGCCGCTGAAATTGCTCACGGACATTGGCGACTGGCTCGACAACAGGGTGCCCCGCCTGTTCGAGGATGCGATCAGCCTGGTCGCCGACAACCGCATCTTCAAGCAGCGCAACGTCGACATCGCTATCGTCTCGAAGGAGGACGCGCTCGCCTGGGGCTTCTCCGGCCCGATGATCCGCGGCGCCGGGATCCCCTGGGACATCCGCAAGTCGCAGCCCTACGAGGTCTACGACCGGATGGATTTCGAGATCCCGGTCGGCACCAGGGGCGATTGCTACGACCGCTTCATGGTGCGGGTCGAGGAGGTCCGCCAGTCGGTGCGGATCATGAAGCAGTGCCTCAACGAGATGCCCGACGGCCCGGTCGCCTCGCTCGACCGCAAGGTCTTCCCGCCGAAGCGGGCCGAGATGAAGCAGTCGATGGAAGCCCTGATCCATCATTTCAAATTGTTCACCGAGGGCTTCCACGTCCCGGCCGGCGAGGTCTATGTCGCGACCGAGAGTCCCAAGGGCGAGTTCGGCGTCTATCTGGTGTCGGACGGCACCAACAAACCCTATCGCTGCAAGATCCGGCCGACCG
>JAFAZM010000076.1 GCA_019239785.1 Sphingomonadaceae bacterium | reverse complement strand
CCGGGATGGCGGACCTGAAGGCTTTCGGCCGGGTCGGGCTGAAGGCGATCGTCTATTTCCTCGCGGTCTCGACCCTGTCGCTGGCGATCGGGCTCGTTGTCGCCAATGTCGTGCAGCCGGGGGCCGGCCTCAACGTGAACCCGCACGCGCTCGACACCAGCGCGATCTCCCATTTCTCCGCCGAGGCGCAGCATCAGGACGTCAAGTCCTTCATCCTCGGCATCATACCGACCACCTTCGTCAGCGCCTTCACCGAAGGGCAGATCCTCCAGGTCGTCCTGGTCTCGATCCTGTTCGGCATTGCCCTGTCGCTGACCGGTGAGCGCGGGGCGCCCCTGCTCGACCTGCTGAAGCGGCTGATGGCGGTGGTCTTCCGCATCGTCCATATCCTGATGTACGCGGCGCCGCTCGGCGCCTTCGGGGCGATGGCCTTCACCATCGGCCAGTACGGCATCGGCACGCTCGCCAATCTCGCCGAGCTGATCGCGACCTTCTATGCGACCTCCCTACTGTTCGTGTTCGTCGTCCTCGGCCTGATCGCGCGGGCGGCCGGCTTCTCGGTGCTCGGCCTGATCCGCTACATCAAGGACGAGCTGCTGCTCGTGCTCGGCACCTCCTCGTCGGAAAGCGCGCTGCCGCTGCTGATGGAGAAGCTCGAACGGGCCGGCTGCCCCGAATCGGTCGTCGGCCTGGTCGTGCCCACCGGCTATTCGTTCAATCTCGACGGCACCTGCATCTACATGTCGCTCGCGGCCCTGTTCATCGCCCAGGCGTGCAACATTCCGCTCACCTTGGGCGATCAATTGTTCCTGATGGGCGTCGCCATCATCTCCTCGAAGGGGGCCGCGGGAGTCACCGGCTCGGGCTTCATCGTGCTTGCGGCGACGCTGCAGGCGACCAACAAGATCCCGGTCGAGGGCATGGCTCTGATCTTCGGCGTCGACCGCTTCATGAGCGAATGCCGCAGCCTCACCAACTTCGTCGGCAACGCGGTCGCGGCGATCGTCGTGGCGCGCTCGGAAGGGGCGGTCGACCCCGAGCGGCTGCGCGAAGCGTTCAGGGCTGGCAGCTTCAGGGCCGGCGGTGCGGCATCGAATCGCGGCGGATCCGCAGCGCCTTCATCGCCAGCCTGACCTCCCAGAGGAACAGGATCAGGCCGAGGATCAGCAGCAGCATCGTCAGCACGAACAGCCAGGCGAGCTGCCGACCGAAGGCGACCTCGGCGAGGTTGGCGGTGAACATCATCGCCACCAGCACGCAGACGAACAAGGCCGCCGAGGTGCAGGCGCTCAGCGAAAGGTTCACCACCGTCATCCGCCGGTCGAGGATGTGCAGCTCGGCCGTCGCGGCGGCGCGGGTTTCCTCGTCGAAGGCGGCGAAGTCGCGCTCGAGCTGGCGCGCCCGCTCGACGACCCGCGCCAGCCGGCCCGCGAGCACGTTCAGGATCGAGCCGATGCCGGCGAGCAGGAAGACCGGCGCGACCGCCAGCTGGATCTGATGCGCGATCGTGGTGACGGCGGCGCCGGTGCTCACTCTACTGGCCCATGTCGAGCACGAAGACCGGTCCGATGTCGATGGTCTGATGGCCGGTGGCGAGGTGGATCGAGACGTTCAGCGCATCGGCGGCATAGTCGCGGTTCGCCTGGCCGTCGATCTCGAACATCTGCCATTGCGGGGTGATTGTGACCGGCCCGCTGAACAAAGCCGTGTAGGGCGCGGTCGAAAGCTGGACGCTGTTATAGGGCAGGGAGGCGCTGGTCGCGCCATTCTCGCCCTGCTCGAGCCGCGCCCAGAAGGCCAGGACGAGATGGTCGCCGGAATGGACGGCGCGGTTGATCGGCACCGAGACGGCCGTCTCCCAGGTCTGCGCGCTGCGTCCGGGCACCTGCACGCGCAGGGCCTTGCCGCCCTGCACCGAGCCGTCGCTGCGCACCGACGACGAGGCGCCGTTCTGGGTGCCGTCGACGCGATAGGCGCGGGGATTGGGCACCGAGATGACGTGGCTCAATATGTCGTCGGCGCCGGCGGCCTGCTGCTGCGCCGAGGCCGGCGCCCCGCTTGCGGCCAGCACGATCAGGCAGGCGGCCCAGGCCCTGATGCTCATGTTTCTCTCCCCTGTTCTGTCGAGGAGAGGCTAACGCCTTTGCGCGGAGGGGATCAAGCGGGCGGTTTTCATAACACGTCACCCCGGCGAAGGCCGGGGTCTCAGGCCGGGAAGTCTCGGTGGGTCTCCACCAGACCTCCGGCCTTCGCCGGGGTGACGCGGGGCGGCTTACGGTCCCACGTCCTCCGTCGAGCAGCCGGCGGCGTGGGGGTTGCGCCAGCAGCGCAGCGCCGCCTCGATCTGGGCCTGGCTCGGGGCGCCGCCGCCGGCGAAGGCGAACTCGATGATCAGCGCGCCGGGATGCTCCTCGGCATCGTCGTAGATATTGGGCTCGGTCGCGCCCTCGGCGTCGCGGACCAGCAGGCTCCGGTAGCGGGCGAGATTGGCCGGGCGCACCACGCCGCTGCCGCAGAGATGCGTCGCCGCCGCGGCGAAGGCGGCGCCCGTCTGCTGGGTCCTGGCGGGAGCGCCGGTGGCGCCGGCATTGGTGAAGCTCTCCGTGTCCGGCGAGGCGGGGAGGGCGATATGGCAGGCCGCTGCCGGCGTCCGCGTCGGCGTCCGCGCCGGCGGTGCCGCGCTCGCCGCCGCTGCGGCGCAGAGCGCGCCAGAAATTGCCAGGATCGAAATCGAAATACGCATGGTGCCAATCCTTCCGCCGGAGCCCGGCGCCGAGATTAGCAGGCGCGCGCGGCGCGGCCAATGGCGGCTGGCGAAGCGCGGCCTTTGCGACTATCGTCCCGCCGCAAACCAGCCCCGGGAGTCCCTCGCCATGCGCCTCCTCGCCCCAGCCCTTGCCGCACTCCTCGCTTTGGCCCCGGCCGCCGCGCCGGCCGCTCTTCCGGTCGGGGCGCAGGCGCCCGATTTCATCACCTCCGGCGCGCTTGCCGGACAACCCTTCCGCCTGCGCCTGCGCGAGCAGCTTCGGCGCGGCCCGGTCGTGCTCTATTTCTATCCGCGCGCCTTCACCCAGGGCTGCACGCTGGAGGCGCATGCCTTCTCCGAGGCGGCAATGGATTTCCGCCGGGCCGGCGCCCGCGTGATCGGCATGTCGGCCGACGATTACGATGCGCTGCGCCGCTTCTCGGTCGAAGGGTGCCGCAGCGCCTTTCCGGTCGCCACCGCGACTCCGGACACGATCCACGCCTATGATGTGCGGCTGCGCGACGGCGCGCCGATGACCAACCGCACCTCCTATGTGATCGCGCCCGACGGCCGCATCATCTACGCCTTCACCGACATGGATTATCGCAACCATGTCGCCAACACGCTCGCGGCGGTGCGCGACTGGAACGCGCACCACCGGCGCGGGCGCTAGTCTTGCGGGCATGAGCGAGGCGGCGGCGGGCGAGGTCCGGCTGCACGAAAGCTGGCGGACGCCGCTCCGCGAGGAGTTCGCCAGCCCCTATATGGCGAGCCTCAGATCCTTTCTCCTCGGCGAGAAGGGGAAGGGGAAGCGCATCTTCCCCAAGGGCGGCGAATGGTTCGCGGCGCTCGATCTCACCCCGCTCGACAAGGTCCGCGTCGTCATCCTCGGCCAGGATCCCTATCACGGCCTCGGCCAGGCGCACGGCCTCTGCTTCTCGGTCCGCCACGGCACCCAGGTACCGCCGAGCCTGGTCAACATCTACAAGGAGCTGGAGAGCGATCTCGGCCTGAAGCCGGCCCGGCACGGCTTCCTCGAACATTGGGCGAAGCAGGGCGTGCTGCTGCTGAACTCGGTGCTGACCGTCGAGATGGGCCGCGCCGCCTCGCACCGCGAGCGCGGCTGGGAAAGGTTCACCGACGCGGTGATCCGCCTCGTCGCCGCCCGGCCCGATCCGGTCGTGTTCATGCTCTGGGGCAGCTACGCGCAGAAGAAGGCGGCCTTCGTCCGCAGCGTCGAGCAGGGCGGCCACCATCTCGTGCTGAAGGCGCCGCATCCGTCGCCCTTGTCCGCACATAACGGCTTCTTCGGCTGCCGGCATTTCTCCAAGGCCAACGAGTTCCTGGTTTCGCGGGGGCTCGAGCCGATCGACTGGACGCTGCCGGATGCTTAAGGTGTTTGTGAGGGGTGCCGGCAGAACTCCTCTCCCCGTCGGGGAGAGGGCTTAATGCCTGCATTCGATCTCGATCGCTTCGTTGCCGCACAGACGCCGATCTATGCCCAGGCGCTCGCCGAGCTGAAGGCCGGCGAGAAGCGCAGCCACTGGATGTGGTTCGTCTTTCCGCAGCTTGCCGGGCTCGGCCGCAGTCTCACGGCGATCTTCTATGCGATCGCTTCGGCCGAGGAGGCGCGGGCCTATCTCGCCCATCCTTTGCTCGGCCCACGCCTGATCCAATGCACCGAGGCCGTCTTCGCTCACCGCGACCGGAGCGCGGAGGCGATCCTCGGCACGATCGACGCGATGAAGCTGCGCTCCTCGATGACCCTGTTCGAAGCCGCCGCCCCCGAGCCGGCGCCCTTCGCCGCGATCCTCGACGCCGTCTTCGCCGGCGAACGCGATCCGGCGACTCTGGAGCTCCTGCGTGGCTGAGGGCCTGCGGCTCGACAAGTTCCTCTGGTTCGCGCGGATCGTGAAGACCCGTGCGCTTGCCCAGGAGCTGGCGCAGAACGGCCGGATCAGGGTCAGCGGCCGGCTGGTCGAGCGCGCCTCGGCGCCGGTCAAGGTCGGCGACGTGCTGAGCTTCGCCTTGCGCGGGACGGTGCGCGTCCTGAAGGTTAAAGCGCTGCCGGCCCGGCGCGGCCCGCCCGCCGAGGCGCGGACGCTCTATTCGGAATTGACGAGCGAAGCCGGCCACGACTAGGGACGGGAACGGGGGGAGAGAGCGAGACCATGACCTACGTCGTCACCGATGCCTGCATCCGCTGCAAATATATGGACTGCGTCGAGGTCTGCCCGGTCGACTGCTTCTACGAAGGCGAGAACATGCTCGTCATCAACCCGAGCGAATGCATCGATTGCGGCGTCTGCGAGCCGGAATGCCCGGCCGAGGCGATCCTGCCGGACACCGAGAGCGGGCTCGAGAAATGGCTCGAGGTGAACGCGACCTACTCGGCCGAATGGCCCAACATCACCCGCAAGAAAGACAGCCCCGCCGACGCCGACGAGCATAAGGGCGAGGACGGCAAGTTCGACAAATATTTCTCGTCCAATCCTGGCGAGGGCGACTGATGGCCCCGCGGCCGTCTTCGCTCGGCCCGATCCTCCTCAGCGTACTGCGCATCGTCGCGGGGCTGCTCTTCCTCGAACATGGCGCGATCAAGCTGTTCGGCTTCCCGCCGGGCTCGCCGATGCCGATGCCGCCGGCGATGACCCTGTTGTGGTTCGCCGGCCTGATCGAGCTGGTCGGCGGCACCCTGATCGCGCTCGGCCTGTTCACGCGCATCGCCGCCTTCATCTGCTCGGGCGAGATGGCCGTCGCTTATTTCATGGGCCACTTCCCGCACGGCTTCTTTCCCGCCAACAATATGGGCGACGCGGCGATCCTCTATTGCTTCGTCTTCCTCTACATCGCCGCCGTCGGGCCGGGCCCGTGGAGCCTGGACGCGCTGCGCAGCCGCGGCCGCCCCTCCCAGCGCTAGCGCCCGGCTGGGGTCAAAAGTCTAGATTTTTACCGCATTTCCTGCTATATGGCCGGCCATCGAAGCGAATGCCCTCGCATTCGCAGGCTGTGTTCAACGAGAAATTGCCGCACAACCGGAATTTTCGAACTGCGTCTTTTGGGGCGGATGCGGGTTATTCCGGCATAGGCGGCCTATTTCCATAGGAAGGTCATTTGATGGCAACGAAGGCGTTGAGCTTCGACGTTGGCGATTATGTCGTTTACCCAAAGCACGGCGTCGGCCGTGTGATCGAGCTGCAGAGCACGGACATTGCCGGCATGCAGCTCGAGCTTTACGTGCTGCGCTTCGAGAAGGAGAAGATGACGCTCCGCGTTCCGACCAACAAGGCGGAAAGCGTCGGCATGCGCAAGCTCTCCTCGGACAAGACGATGCAGGAGGCGCTGACCACGCTGAAGGGCAAGCCGCGGATCAAGCGCACCATGTGGTCGCGCCGCGCGCAGGAATATGAGGCGAAGATC
>JAFAZM010000065.1 GCA_019239785.1 Sphingomonadaceae bacterium | reverse complement strand
AAAGCCAATAATGTGCCGGAGCTGCTCGCTTCGGATCGTACTCGGGAGGTGCTGGCGAAGCTCGTCGCCGGCGACAGGCGCAGGATCGTCCTGTTCGATTCTCCGCCTGTATTGATGGCGTCGCACGCGACCGTCCTCGCCGGCCATGTCGGCCAGGCTCTGGTCGTCGTGCGCGCGGACCAGACAACCGAAGCCGATCTGCGCGAGACGATCGGCCTGCTGCACGCCTGCGGCCATGTCGGCCTCATCCTCAACGCAGCGGGCCTCGCCGTCACCGGGCGGAAATTCGGCGCCTATGATGGATACGGCCATGAGAAATGAGCTTCACCTGGCGCGGCGCCTGCGGCGCCTGGCGCTGGCCGTCGGCCTGACGCTGGCGGGCGCGAGCGCCTTTGCGCAGGACGCGCCGCCGCCGCCGGCTTCGGGGGTCTCCTATCCCGCGCCGTCCGAGCCAGCCGGCCCGGGCGCCGGGCCCGACGCGGGCGCGCCGGCACCGGCGCCGGAGAGCGGCGGCCGCCACAGCCGCGGCGAGATCCGGCCCTATCTCGAGGTCCAGCAGGTGCTCAGCGCCGACCTCGGCAACGGCGGCGACACGCTCACCTACACCAGCGTCGCCGCCGGCGTGGACGGCCATGTCGAGACCCGCCGCGTCCAGGTCCAGGCGAGCCTGCGCTACGAGCGCGACATCGACTGGAACGGCCATGTCCAGCAGCAGGACAATGTCTCCGGCATCGCCACCGTCCATGCCGAGGTCGCGCCCGGCGCGGTCGCGATCGACGCGGGCGGCCTCGCCACCCGCACCGGCGGCCCGGGCCGAGTCTTCGGCGTCACCAACCGCGACGATACGGTCGACGTCTACAGCGCCTATGCCGGCCCGACCTTGTCGACCCATGCCGGGCCGGTCGCGGTCAACGGCGCCTATCGCTTCGGCTACACCCACGTGAACGACCACAGCGCCGGCAATCTGCTCGCCGGCGATTACAACAGCAGCACCGCGCACAGCCTCACCGGCAGCATCGGCATGGGCACGCGCGACACCGGCCTGCCGTTCGGCTGGACGGTCGGCGGCGGCGCCGTCCGCGAAACCACCAACGACATGTTCCGCCATCGCTTCGAAGGCGAATATGTGCGCGGCGACCTGGTCGTGCCGGTCGGCCCGACCCTCGCCCTCACCGGCGGCATCGGCTACGAGCGGATCCGCTCCTCGCAGCGCGATTTCGTGCGCGACGCTGCCGGCGTGCCGGTGCCGGACGCGCAGGGGCGGCCGCAGGCCGATCCCAATGCGCCGCGCCAGCTGACCTACGACACGGACGGCCTGATGTACGACGGCGGCATCATCTACCGGCCGACCCCGCGCACCGAGCTGCAGGCCCGGGCCGGCCACCGCTACGGCGGCACCACCTATATGGGCACGCTGACCCATCAGATCGGGCGCCACGCCGCGTTGAACGTCGCCGTCTACGACACCGTGGAGACGTTCGGCCACCAGCTTTCCTATGATCTCAGTGCGTTGCCGGCCAACTTTAATCCTGTCCGGAACTCGCTGACCGGCGGCCTGGAAGGCTGCGCCTTCGGCCAGAACGGCGGCGGCGGCTGCCTCGACCGCTCACTGCAGGCGATCACCGGCGACACCTTCCGCGCCCGCGGCGTGCTCGCGAGCCTGTCGGGCTCGCGCGGCCTGTGGAGCTACGGGATCGGCGCAAGCTACAACCGGCGCCATTATTTCCGCCCGACCCTGACCGGCGTCACCGTGCTCGGCGCGACCCATGACGAGGATGTCGGCGTCTACGGCACGGTCAGCCGCCGGCTCAGCCGGACCTCGACCCTGACCTTCGACGCTTATGCGAGCTGGTACGACAACGACCTCGCCAATTCCGACGCGGTCACCAGCGAGGGCGCCTCGGTCAGCTACAGCCGCACCTTCATGCTGGAGCGGCTGCAATTCCTGGCCGCGCTCGGCCTGCTGCACAGCGACAACGGCACCAATTCGTCGACAATCGGCTCGGCGAGCGCCGGCCTCAGGTACACCTTCTAACGGGCGCGCCCGCGGGAGAGACTTATGTACACCGATCGTTACGGCCTCAGCGGTCAGCCGTTCCAGCTGACCCCGGATGCGCGCTTCTGGTTCGACAGCCGCACGCACCGCAAGGCGATGGCCTATCTCGGCTACGGCCTCGCCCAGGGCGAGGGCTTCATCGTCGTCACCGGCGAGATCGGCGCCGGCAAGTCGACCCTGGTCGCCCACCTGATGGCCAATATCGACCGCGCCCGGCTGAACGCGATCAGCCTGGTCTCGACCCAGGTCGAAGGCGACGACATGCTCCGCCTGGTCGCGCAGGGCCTCGGTCTCTCGACCGGCGCGGTCGAGAAAGCGCGCCTGCTCGACGCGGTCGAGCAGCAGCTGGAGCGCGAGCTGCGCGCCGGCAAGCGCACCTTGCTGATCGTCGACGAGGCGCAGAATCTGCCGGTCTCGGCGCTCGAGGAGCTGCGCATGCTCTCCAACTTCCAGATCGAGGGGCGGGCGCTGATCCAGACCTTCCTGCTCGGCCAGCCCGAATTCCGCGACAAGCTCGCCGGGCCGGGCCTGGAGCAGCTCCGCCAGCGGGTGATCGCCACCCACCATCTCGATGCGATGGGCGCCGACGAGGTCGAATCCTATATCCGCCACCGCCTCACCCGGGTCGACTGGCAGGGCGACCCCGATTTCGATGCCGACGCCTTCGAGGCGATCCACCGCTACAGCGGCGGTATCCCGCGCCGGGTCAACCAGCTCGCCCACCGGCTGCTGCTGAATGCCGCGGTCGAGAATGCGGACCGGATTAGTGCCACCTCGGTCCACGCCGTCGCCGCCGACATGGGCGCCGACGCGGCCGCCCCTTCGGGCGCGCCGGAGGAGAAGGTGCTGCCGCTACGGGCGGCGCGGCCGGTCGCCGCGCCGGCTCCGGTGCAGGTTCCGGATCCCGCGCCCGAGCCAGTCGCGCCGCCGCAGCAGGTCCGCGATCCGAAGCTGGACCAGCGCATCGCCGCGCTCGAAGCGCAGGTGCTGGAGCAGGAGGAGATGCTGCGCCGCGCCTTGACCATGCTCGTCGATTGGGTCGAAGCTGACGGCCAGGACAAAGCCTACCGCACCCACGCGGCCTGAGCGGGAGGGCCGATGAAGAACGCGCTCTCCGTCGATGTCGAGGACTGGTTCCAGGTCGGCGCCTTCGAGACGGTGATCTCCCGCGATTCGTGGGAGACGAGGGAGCGGCGCGTCGAGCGCAACACCGACGAGGTGCTCGGCCTGTTCGACGAGGCCGGGGTGAAGGCGACCTTCTTCACTTTGGGCTGGGTTGCGGCGCGCCATCCAGCACTGGTCCGCCGAATCGCCGAGGCCGGCCACGAGCTGGCCAGCCATGGCTGGGACCATAAGCGCGTCTTCACCCTGAGCGAGGCCGAGTTCCGCCAGGATCTGCTGCGCGCCCGCGCCGAGATCGAGCAGGCGGCGGGGCAGAAGGTCTGCGGCTATCGCGCGCCGAGCTTCTCGATCGATGTCCGCACGCCTTGGGCGCACCGGGTGCTTGCCGAGCAGGGCTATGCCTATTCGTCCAGCGTCGCCCCGATCCGCCACGACCATTATGGCTGGCCCGGCGCGCCGCGCTTCGCCTGGCGCCCGGTCGAGGGCGCGGCGCTGATCGAGCTGCCGGTGACCACCTTCGAGCTTGCCGGGCGCCGCTTCGCCGCTGGCGGCGGCGGCTTCTTCCGGCTGCTGCCCTACGCCCTGTCCAACTGGGCGATCGCGCGGGTGAACGCGGCGGAGGAACGGCCGGCCATCTTCTACTTCCATCCCTGGGAGATGGATCCCGGCCAGCCTTTCGTCACGGACGCGCCGCTGCGCTCGAAGCTGCGCCATTACGCCAATCTCTCCGCGATGCGACCCAAGCTGCTGAAATTGCTGAGGGCGCATCCCTGGGGCCGCACCGACGAGGTCGCCGCCGCCGAGCAGGCGAGGCTGCAATGAACGTCCGCCTCGCCGACCTTGCCGATGCCGCCGAGCGGGAGCGGATCGACGCCTGGGTCTGCGCGCATCCGGACTCCGAGATCTTCCACCGGCCGCACTGGACGATGGCGGTCGAGCAGGGCTGCCGCCAGCGCGGCCATTATCTGATCGCCGAAGGCCGGGACGGCCCCAGCGGCTGCCTGCCTCTGGTCGAGGTTCGCTCGCCCTTGTTCGGCAATGCCCTGGTCTCGGTCGGCTTCGGCACCGGGGGCGGGCCACTCGCCGACGATCCGGCGACGGCGCGGGCCCTGGTCGAGGCCGGCTGGGCGCTGGCCCTGTGCCGGGGCTGCCGCTCGATGGAGCTTCGCGGCGGCGAGGTGCCCGAAGGCTGGACCGCGCAGACCGGCGCCTATGCCGATTTCAGCAAGGCGCTGCCGCAGGGCGGCGACGAGGCGATCCTGAGGGCGATGAAGCGGCGCCACCGCTCGATCCGGCGCGCGCGCGAGCACGATCTCGAGATCCGCATCGGCAGCGGCGAGGCCGACCGGGCGCTGCATTACCAGGTCTATGGCGAGATGGTCCGCAATCTCGGCTCGCCGGTCTATCCCAGGGCGCTGTTCGCGGCGATGCTCGACCGGTTCGGCGAGGCGGCCGACATCCTCACCGTGCTGAAGGACGGGAGGCCGCTGGCGAGCGCGCTCAATTTCTATCACCGCGGCACCGTCATGCCCTATTGGGGCGGCGGCAATGCGGCCTCGCGCGACTATTCGGCGAGCGAGATGATGTATTTCCAGGTGATGTGCAGCGCCGCCCGGCGCGGCTGCAATATGTTCAACTTCGGCCGCTCGAAGGTCGGCACCGGCACCTTCTCGTTCAAGGAGAATTGGGGGTTCGAGCCGCGCCCCCTGGTCTATGCGGTGCGCACCGCCGACGGCGCCGCGCCGCGCTCGGTCAACCCGCTCGATCCCAAATATCGGCTGCAGGTCGCGCTCTGGAAAAGGCTGCCGGTGCCGCTTGCCAACAGGATCGGCCCGCATATCGCCCGCGGGCTGGGCTGAGGCCTGGCGATGAAGCGGATTCTCTTCCTCGCCCACCGGATCCCATTCCCGCCCGACCGCGGCGACAAGATCCGCTCGTGGCACCTGCTGAAGCATCTGGCCTCGCTTGCGCCGGTCGACCTCGCCTGCTTCGCCGACGACGCGGCCGATGCGGCGCATCTCCCAGCCCTGCGCGAAGCGCTCGGCGGCCGGCTCGGCGAAGCGCATGTCGAGATCCGCACCCGCTCCAGGGCGGCGGCGGGCGCGCGCGCCTTGCTCGAAGGGCGGCCGGTGTCGCTGGCTTTGTTCGACAGCGGCCGGCTGCGCGACTTCGTCGCGCGACGGCTCGCCGATCCGGCGGTCGGCACGATCTTCGCTTTCTCGGGCCAGATGGGCCAGTTCGTGCCGGAAGGCGCCGGCCAGCGCTTCGTGATGGATTTCGGCGACGTCGATTCCGCCAAGTTCGCCCAATATGCGGCGGACGGGGCGGGCCCGATGCGTTGGGTGAACCGCCGCGAGAGCGAGAAGCTGTTCGCCTTCGAGCGCGCCACCGCCGCGCGCGCCGACCTCAGCCTGTTCGTCAGCGAGGCGGAGGCCGCCTTGTTCCGGCAGCTGACCGGGCTTGCCAATATCCGCGCCCTCTCCAACGGCATCGACGTCGGCCATTTCGATCCGGCCGCTTCCTTCGCGCGGCTCGACGGGGCGGCGCGAGGGCAGGGGCCGCTGCTGCTCTTCACCGGCCAGATGGATTATGCGCCCAATATCCAAGCCGTCACCTGGTTCGCCCGGGAGGTGCTGCCGCATCTCCCCGGCGCCCGCTTCGCCATTGCCGGCCGCAACCCGCCGCCCGCCGTGCGCGCGCTGGCGGGCGAAAGGGTGATCGTCACCGGCGCCGTCGCCGACATGCGCTCCTGGCTCGCCGCCGCCGACCTGGTCGTGGCGCCGCTGAAGCTCGCCCGCGGCATCCAGAACAAGGTGCTGGAGGCGATGGCGATGGCGAAGCCGGTCGTCGCCTCGCCGGCCGCGTTCGAGGGGATCGAGGCGGTGCCCGGCCGCGACCTGTTGGTGGCCGACACGGCCGCCGGCTTCGCGACCGCCTTGGGCGGGCTGCTCGCGGCGCCCGAGCGCGCCGCGGCGATGGGCGACGCCGCGCGGCGGCAGATGGAGAGCTGCTATCGCTGGGAAGCGCGGCTGGCGCCGCTGGCCGCGATGGTCGACCCGGGAAACCGGCGCGAGGCGGCATGAGCACGCTCGCGATCCGGGCGCTCGGCGGCGCCGCCTCTCCCTGGCGCACGCACCTCGCTTTGCTGGCCGGAGTCGCAGCGGCCATCCTCGCCCTGTTCTGGCGCGATGCGGCCGACGTCGTCGATCTCTGGTCGAACGATGCCACCTTCAACCATTGCTTCCTGATCCTCCCTTTGATCGCCTGGCTGATCTGGCAGCGGCTGCCGCAGCTGCGCGCGCTGACGCCCGTCGCCTGGGCCCCGGGCCTGGTCCTTGCCGCCGCGGGCGCGCTCGGCTGGCTGCTCGGCGATGCCAGCGGGATCAATTTCGCGCGCCAGTTCGGCCTGCTGCTGATGCTGGAAGGGGCGGCCGTCGCCCTGCTCGGCAAGGCGGTGGCGCGCGGCCTCGCTTTCCCGCTCTTCTACGGAATCTTCCTGGTGCCGATCGGCGAGGAGATGGTGCCGGCGATGCAGACCCTGACCGCGCAGCTCGCGGCGCTGCTGCTCGGCCTGACTGCGATCCCGGCCCATCTCGAAGGCATCTTCATCACCACGCCGGGCGGCTATTTCGAAGTGGCCGAAGCCTGCGCGGGCGCCCGCTTCCTGATCGCGATGCTGGCCTTCGGCGCCCTGGTCGCCAATGTCTGCTACCGTTCCTGGCGGCGGCGGCTCTTCTTTCTCGCCGTCGCGACGATGGTGCCGATCCTCGCCAACGGCGTACGCGCCTGGGGAACGATCTACATCGCCGAGCAGACCAGCCTCAATTTCGCCGAGAGCTTCGATCACGTCATCTATGGCGGAATCTTCTTCGCATTGGTGATCGCGATCATCCTCGGCATCGGCTGGCGCTTCTTCGACCGCGGCGTCGACGAGCCCTGGTTCGATCCGCGGCGGCTGCAGCCGGCCGTGCCCAAGGGCGCGCGGCTGGAGCTGGTCGCGGCCGGCCTGCTCGCGCTCGCCGCCGCGGGGCCGCTCTGGTCGGCGACGGTCTCGGCGGCGGGCTCGCAGGAGCCGCCAGCCGCGATCGCCTTCCCGGACGTGCCGGGCTGGCAGCGCGTCCCCGCCGGCGCGGGCATTGCCTGGACGCCCCATTATGCCGGCGCCGACCGGCTGGCGGTCGCGCATTATCGCGACTCGCGCGGCCGCATCGTCGACCTCGCCATTGCCGTCTTCGCGCGGCAGAGCGAGGGCCATGAGCTGGTCGGCTTCGGCCAGGGCGCCGTGACTCCGAACGGCCGCTGGGCCTGGACCGCCGACGCCGCCGCGCCGCCGGACGGACGCGCGGAACGGATCGCCTCGCACGGGGTGGCGCGCGACGTGCTGAGCTTCTACCGGGTCGGCAGCGTGCTGACCGGGAGCCGGATGGGGGTGAAGCTCGAAACGATGAAGGTGCGCCTGCTCGGCGGCCCGCAGCGCGCGGTCGCAATTCTGGTCTCGGCCGAGGCGCCCGGCGCCGAGAGCGACGCCCGTCCGGCGATCGACGATTTCCTGCGGGCGCTCGGCCCGGTCGCCCCTTTGGCGGACAGCGCCGCCGGAATACCCTAGCCATGTGCGGCATCGCCGGCATCTTCCATCCGGACGTGCCGAAGCCGGTCGATCCGGCGCGGGTCCGGGCGATGAGCGACGTGCTCGCCCATCGCGGGCCGGACGGCAGCGGCATCTGGACCGCGCCGGGGATCGGCCTCGGCCATCGCCGGCTCTCGATCATCGATCTCAGCACTGCCGCCAATCAGCCGATGCTGAGCGCAGACGGCGCGCTGGCGCTCAGCTACAATGGCGAGATCTACAATTTCCGCGAGGTGCGGGCCGAGCTCGAGGCGAAGGGCCATGCCTTCCGCACCGAGAGCGACACCGAGGTGATCCTCGCCGCCTGGCTCCAGTGGGGGCCGGACTGCCTCGGCAAATTGAACGGCATGTTCGCCTTCGCGCTCTACGATGCGCAGGAGGACAGCCTGTTCCTCGCCCGCGACCGGCTCGGCGTGAAGCCGCTTCTCTATGCGGAGCTCTCAGACGGCGCCCTGATCTTCGCCTCGGAGCTGAAGGGCCTGCTCGCCCATCCCCTGCTGCGCCGGGTGCCGAGCGCGCAGGCGATCGAGGATTATCTCGCCTTCGGCTATGTTCCCGACGACGCCGCGATCGTCGAGGGCGTGCGCAAGCTCCCGGCCGGCCATTATCTGCTCCTGCGCCGCGGGCGGCCGGTGCCGCGGTCGGTGTCCTGGTGGGACGTCGATTTCTCGAACCCTGTCCGCACGTCCACGTCCGCGCTCGAGGAGGAGCTGGTCGAGCGCCTGCGCGCCGCGGTGCGCTCGCGGATGGTCGCCGACGTGCCGCTCGGCGCCTTCCTCTCCGGCGGGGTCGACAGCTCGGCGGTGGTCGCCTTCATGGCCGAGGCGAGCCGCGAGGCGGTCGAGACCTGCGCGATCGGCTTCGACGAGGCCGACCATGACGAGACGCGCTACGCGGCCCAGGTCGCCGCCCTGTTCGCGACCCATCA
>JAFAZM010000009.1 GCA_019239785.1 Sphingomonadaceae bacterium | reverse complement strand
ACCAGCCCGTCCACCGCCAGCCGCCAGTCGGCGAAGGCGCCGGCGGCGAGCCGGGCATAATCCTCGCCGGCCGGCATCCGCGTCCCGTTCGAGCGGAAGATTGGCGAGATGTCCGCCGCGCCGAACTCGCGGGCGAGCGCCTGCCGGTCGCTGATCAGCCTTTGCGCCTTCATCGTCAGCCCCTCGGCCGAGCGCAGCACATTGCGGAAGCGCTCGCTGTTGCTGAGCTTGTCGCAGCCGGCGAGCAGGCCCGCGGCGCTTCCAACGAGGAGGGTGCGGCGCGAGATCATGCGCGGGGCTCCCGCTCGCGGGGCAGCCGGTAGCGGCCGGTGATCATCGAGCGGATCTCGTTGATGGGCCCGGCGAGCACGACCATGAGCAGGTGCACGAAGATGAAGAGCGCGATCAGCATCGCGCAGATGAAATGGATCGAGCGCGCCGACTGGCGGCCGCCGGTGAGGTCGATCAGCCAGTGCCAGGCGGCGTCCATCCCCGGCGACATGGCAAGCCCGGTGAGGATCAGCAGCGGCAACAGGACGAAGACCACCCCGAAATAGCTCAATTTCTGCAGCGTGTTGTAGCGCAGCGCCGCAAGTCCCGTCGGGAAGCGCAGCCGGGCATGGTCCTTGATCTCCTGCCAGAGATGGCGCGGGCTGAGGTCGGCGGGCTTGGGGACGAGGTCGCGCCAGGCGTGGCGGTTGACGAAGCTGACGAGCCAATAGGCGATCAGCCCGAGCGCAAGCAGCCAGGCGAAGGCGAGATGCCAGCGCCGCCCGGCCGAGAGGCTGTAGTCGGACGGGATCGTCGCCCAGCCCGGGAAGGCGCGGCGGTTCACATTGCCGTCGGCCTGGGTCCGGTAGCCGAGCACCCCGGTCGTCGCGACGGTCAGGTCGCCGATCCGCAGATAGCCCGAGTCCGCGGTCGAGCCGATCTCGAACCAGGGCGCATCGAAATTGGCGCCGTACTGACCCCAATAGAGGCGCGGATGGGCGTTGAAGATCATCAGCCCGCTCATCAGCATCACGAAGACGGTGAGCGCGTTCAGCCAATGCCAGATGCGGGTCGAGAGCCGGTGGCGTTTGACCAGGTCGCCGCCGCTGAGCTCCTCGGTCTCCTGCGCCACGTCGGGCTGATTGTTGCGGGTGACGGTCGCCATTGCCGGTCCTCAAATCCTCCCCTGCATTTGCAGGGGAAGGGGACCGCGCATAGCGCGGTGGAGGGGCGGCGCGCAGCGCCGTAGTCCTTCTTCCGCAAGAACGTTCGCTTCGCTCACGCCCCTCCACCATGCTGCGCATGGTCCCCCTCCCCTCGAAATCGAGGGGAGGACTGAACGGGCCAACGCCCTACACATCCTCGTGCATGTCGATCTCGCGCACCCGGCGCTTCTGGCGGGCGGCGTCGACGAGGCGGCGCAGGGTCTCGCGCCGTTCCTGCGCGCGGTCGATGCCGGCGATGACGAGATCGCCGCTGCGGGTGGTCTCGTCCGACGAGCCGATGGTGATGCGGCCGATCCCCGCAAGCTGGTTGATCAGGCTGAAGTCGATCCGGATGTCCTTGACCCGGTAGAGCTCGACCTCGTCGATGCTCTTGGAGACGATGCCGCGGCGGATGATCAGCCGTTCCTCGGTGATCTCATATTTCGAGCCCATATTCTCGAGCCAGCGCCAGAGGATGATGAGCAAGGCGATGGCGGTCAGGGCGAGGAAATAAAGACCGTAGCCCAGCAAGGTGATGACGATGCCGGCCAGGCCCAGCAGGAGCGTCCCCCAACCCGCCAGCGTGCCGAGCAGCCAGCCCTTGGTCGAAGGCCGGAACGTATCGAGCGGCGCGTCCATGATCGTCTCCCCCAAAGCGGGGCGAGGCTAGCACGCCCGCAGATGAAAGGCAGCAGGCTTTACTCCGGCCCGCCTGCGCTTTCGACCCGGGCGGAGAGCGTGACCGGCGGGCCGTGCTCGAAATGCAGGACGAGCGTGACTTCGCCGCCCGGACGGATCGCAGGATTGAGATCGTAGAGCATGAGGTGCCGCCCGCCCGGCGCGAAGACCAGCCGCTGGCCGGCGGGGACCGCCACCCGGTCGAGCGGCCGCATCGAGGTCATGTTGCCCGCGCTCATCGTCTCGTGCATCTCGACCCGGTGGGCTTGCGGCGCGCTGACCGAGGTCAGGGCGCCCTGCCCAGGGTCCGCATCCAGCTCAAAATAGCCGGCCGCCGGCCGTCCGGGCACCGCGGGAAGCCGCACCGAGGGCGAGGCGGCCGTCACCGGCGTCGGCTGAGCATTGCAGGCCTGCAGCGCGAGCAGCGCGGCCATGATCGGGACAAGTCTTTTCATGTCCGCCGCTTAGATGCCCGCCCTTCTTGTCGCAACGGAATCGCCCCCTATATCGCCTTCGAAACGCTCGCGTGTCGCTTCGAAAGGGCCGCGGGCCGTGCAGCTTTATGAGGGGCCAAGAGGTAGAAAAATGGCAAGAGTGATCGGCATCGATTTGGGCACCACGAACAGCGCGGTCGCCGTGATGGAAGGCGGCAAGCCCAAGGTCATCGAGAATGCGGAGGGCGCGCGCACGACGCCGTCGATCGTCGCCTTCACCAAGGACGGCGAGCGGCTGATCGGCCAGCCGGCCAAGCGCCAGGCGGTGACCAATCCCGACAATACGGTGTTCGCGGTGAAGCGGCTGATCGGCCGCCGGTTCGACGACCCGATCACCAAGAAGGACACCGAGCTCGTCCCCTATCATATCGTCAAGGGCCCGAACGGCGACGCCTGGGTCCAGGCGGGCGGCAAGGATTATTCGCCGTCGCAGATTTCCGCCTTCATCCTGCAGAAGATGAAGGAGACCGCCGAGGCCTATCTCGGCGAGACCGTCAGCCAGGCGGTGATCACCGTCCCGGCTTACTTCAACGACGCCCAGCGCCAGGCCACCAAGGATGCCGGCCAGATCGCCGGCCTCGAGGTGCTGCGCATCATCAACGAGCCGACCGCGGCTGGCCTCGCCTACGGGCTGGAGAAGCAGGACGGCAAGACGATCGCGGTCTACGATCTCGGCGGCGGCACCTTCGACATCTCGATCCTCGAGATCGGCGACGGCGTCTTCGAGGTGAAGTCGACCAACGGCGACACCTTCCTGGGCGGCGAGGATTTCGACGCCAAATTGGTCGATTACCTGGCCGACAAGTTCAAGGCGAAGGAGAATATCGACCTGCGCCAGGACCGGCTTGCGCTGCAGCGCCTGAAGGAAGCGGCGGAGAAGGCGAAGATCGAGCTGAGCTCGGCGCAGACCACCGAGGTCAATTTGCCATTCATCACCGCACGGATGGAGGGCGGCGCTTCGACCCCGCTCCATCTCGTCGAGACGATCACCCGCGCCGATCTCGAGCGGATCGTCGCCGACCA
>JAFAZM010000251.1 GCA_019239785.1 Sphingomonadaceae bacterium | reverse complement strand
CACCGGCTTTGCCGGCCCCGTCTCGGGCGATCTGAGCAATGCCAGCTTCGACAGCGACCTCTCGAGCGCCTTCTCCAGCCTCACCAGCCACCAGGCGGGCATGTTCACCGCCACCGGCGGCGACATGAGCGGGCGCACCTTCCTTGTCGTCGATGCCGACGGCGTGCAGGGCTACCAGGCCGGCAGCGACTATGTGATCGAGATCGTCAGCCCGGCGACCCCGGTCGACAATCCCGCGATCTTCGTCTGAGCCGCATTCCCGCAAGGAAAGACATTGCCGATGAACGAGAGCATGACCGACAAGAAGGGTCCGGACCGGGAGGATGCCCGACCCGCGCGGCGCCGATGGTCGCGGCCCGAGCTCGCAAGGCTGGCCGCCGCCGATGCCGAGCTCGGCACCCGCCCCGCAGTTCCGGACGGATCCTTCTCGTCTCCTGACGGAAGCCGGCGCGGCGGCGCGGCGACCCTGCTCGGCGTCCCGGATTTCGGCGCGGTCCATTTCAGCCAGGATCCGACGCCGCTCGCCGGGACGCACTTCTGAGCTGAGTTCCCCTCCCCCCTTTTTCTAATCCCCCCTCCCCTTGTGGGGCATCGGGCCGGTTGTGCCCCCGGCACAACCTGAACATCGCTGGGCGATGTTCACCCGATGCCGGGTTGGGGTGAGGGATAGAGTCGGTCGCACCCTATCCGTCCTTCGCGCATGTCCCCCAGCCCCGCTCCCGCAGATTCGTGGGAGCGCTCACGCGCGCGCACAGGGGAAACTGCGTCTTTCCAGCATTTTGCTCCCGATTGACACGGAAGCGCAACGGTGTCACAAAAATGGGAGCGCTACCATTCCCGCCAAATCAAGCATTTGGAAGAGCGAAGGGAGCCGAGAACGACCGCTTTGGCAGGGACGTCTGGGGAGGAACGAATGACCGATCGATCGACTGGCCGCGCCCTGCGCCGGCGCTTCCGGCTGCGCAGCGCCACCATCCTGGCCGGCGGCGCCTTCGCAGCCGCGCTCGCGGCCCCGGCCTCGGCCGCGGTTGGCGCGGCAGGCGCCGCGACGCCGGCCGCAGTGACGGCAGCGGGGACGGCATCCGCGGCGACCGCTGCCGACGCCGCGGCGGCCCAGCCCGCCGCCACCCAGCCGGCCCCTGCCGCCGACGAGAGCGACATCGTCGTCACCGGCATCCGCGCCTCGCTGCGCAATGCCGCCAACGCCAAGCGCGACAATGTCGGCTTCTCCGAATCGGTGTTCGCCGACGATATCGGCGACTTCCCGGACACCAATCTCGCCGAGAGCTTCAACCGCGTGCCCGGCATCACCATCACACGCGAGACCACCGGCGAAGGGCTGAACATCGCGATCCGCGGGCTCGGCACCAACTTCACCCGCATCCTGCTGAACGGCGCGCCGGTGGCGATCGCCTCGACCGGCCGCACCGACAGCCAGAACACCAACCGCGAGGTCGACCTCGACCTCTTCCCCTCCGAGCTGTTCACCCAGCTCACCGTCAACAAGAGCCCGCTGGCGAGCATGGTCGAGGGCGGCGCCGCCGGCACCGTCAACATGCGCACCGCGCGGCCGTTCGACAATGCCGGCTTCCACGTCACCTATGCGGCGCAGGCGACCAACAACAGCAACACCTCCCGCTGGGGCGGCCGCGGCTCATTGGTGGTGAGCGACACGTTCGGGGATTTCGGCGTGCTGGTCGGCGTCGCCGGCGTCCGCAACGAGAGTCGAACGATCGGCTTCGAGACGATCGGCTGGACCAACCCGAACCTGACCGGCGCGCAATGCCCGGCGGGCACGACCTGCAACACGACGGGCGGCGGCAACTGGACGATCCCCTCGACCGTCCCGGCCAATGCCGGCAACGGCCTCACCACCGGCCAGACGATCGACGCCGCCTTCCTGCTCTCCCACAATCCCGGCCTCACCATCCAGCAGATCGACAATGCGATCATCCCGCGGCTCGCCCGCCCCTCGGACGAGTTCGGCACGCGCGACCGGATCAGCACGATCGGCTCGATCGAATGGCGGCCGAGCGACTCCTTCCACTTCTACGTCGACGGCATGTACGCGCACCGCAAGAACGACCTGCAGCGCATCGACATGAACTGGGTGGGCCGCAACGGCGCGGTGATCCCGCTGAACGTGCAGGTCGACCGCAGCGACTGCAGCAATGGCTGCGTCGTCACCCAGGGCACCTATGCCAACGCCCAGTTCTTCCTCGAATATCGGCCGTTCATCGAGACCACCGAATTCTGGGGCGTGAATCCAGGCTTCGAATGGCAGTTCGCCGACAATCTCCGGCTCGACGCGCAGGCGAACTGGACGGAGAGCAACTTCCACCGCCAATCGCCGAGCGTGGTCGTGATCACGCCGGCGAGCTCGGGTGTCACCGTCAACTACACCAATGACGGGACCATCCCCAACATCGCGGTGACCGGCGCCGACCTCAACAATCCGGCCGCCTTCGGCTGGCCCGGCGGCCGCGTGAACATCCAGGACGAGCGCCGCCGCACCGAGACCAGGGGCGTGCGCGCCAATTTGACCTGGGGCGACAGTCATCTGAACCTGCATGTGGGCGGCGCCTATGACGACGTCTCGCGGCGGATCACGGCGTTCGACAACAGCCAGGCGTGGCAGAATGCGGTCTGCGGCGACAATCCGAGCGTGTTCGTGCCGGGCCCGAACACGCAGCCGCCCTGCCAGGGGCTGAACACGCCGACGCCGGGCGCCGGCTATCCGACCTACCCCGCCTACGGCACCGGCTTCACCGCCGGCCAGGCGGGCCCGGTGACCTATCGCGGCTCGCTGATCCCGCAGACCGCTTTGGCCACCTATTTGCGCCCCGGTCCGGACGGCTTCGTCACCGTCGACTGGGACGCGTTCCGCGCCGCCTCCCATTACGACCAGTTCCACGACGCGGCGCCGCTCGCCACCTCGTCCAACACCGGCGCGAGCGGCGGCTATGTCCGCGAGCGCACCTATGGCGGCTATGCCGAGCTGAACGGCGACCTGGAGCTCGGCGGCAACCGGCTCCGCTACAATCTCGGCGTCCGCTTCGTCGAAACCCACCAGGTGATCGGCGGCTACGTCTCGGTCGCCGATCCGCGCAACTCCCAGGATCCGGACGGGGCCGGGCCGCTGCCGGCGGCCTGCCCGGGCGGCGGCGCCAATCTGCGCGACGGCTCCTGCTATCCGAACATCGTCAACTTCGTCACGACCAAGCATCACTATCGCAACTGGCTGCCGGCGCTGAACGCGGCCTACAACATCACGGACAATGCGATCGTCAGGTTCTCGGCGTCGCGGACGATGACCCGCCCGAACCCGAACGCGATGCTGCCCGGCGTGAACTTCAGCTCGCCCTCCGCCGACGTCGGCAGCCGCGGCAATCCGGCGCTCGATCCGTTCATCTCCGACAATCTCGATCTCGGCTTCGAATATTATCTTGGCGGCGGCTCCTATATCGCGGTCGCGGCCTTCCGGAAGTCGATCCAGGGCTTCACCGTCAACGGCAACGTGACGGTGCCGTTCAGCGACCTCGCCCAATACGGCATCACCTTCGACACGCTTTCGCCGACGCAGCAGGCGGCGATCACCTCGCGCGGCGGGCCGGGCTCGGCAACGGTGGTGCTCACCCAGCAGGTCAATGCCGACGGAAGGCTGATCGTCGACGGGCTCGAGGGCACCTGGGTGCAGTCGCTCGACTTCCTGCTCGGCCGCTATCTCGGGATCAGGGGCTTCGGCTTCTCGGTGAACGGAACGATCATCGACCAAAGGGCGACCGGCGCCGCGCCGGCGATCGCGGTCGGCGTCGCGCCGCACACCTACAACGCCACCTTCTATTACGAGAATCACGGGATCAGCGCGCGGCTCTCGACGACCTGGGCCGAGGGCAGCCAATCGTCCGGCGCGAACCAGAACGGCATCACCAACGCCGCCTTGTTCGCCGACGATTACCAGCAATGGGATTTCTCCTCGAGCTTCGACCTCGGGACGATCCTCGGCACCGCGCACCTGCCGCAGCTGACCTTCGATGTGGTCAACATCTTCCGGGCGAAGCAGCGCTCCTACTTTCAGTTCGAGAATGCCGCCTTCACCTCCTACCAGCCTGGGCGCACCATCCTGATCGGCCTGCGCGGCCGCTTCTGAGCGCACGGCTCGCCTGGGGGCGGCGCATCCTCGGGGGTGCGCCGCCCTTCGTTTATGCTAGGATGGCGAAAGCGAGGGGGCACCGAGCATGATCAAGAGGATGGCACTGGCTTTGGCCGCGTTGCTGATGCCAGCCGCGGCGGCGGCGCAATATGAGACTCCGGTCAATCCGCCCGATCCCGCGGCGCAGCTCGCCGAGATGATCGCGCTCTACGACGAAATCTGCCTGCGCGCCTTTCCCAGCGACCAGGCGGTGGCGCAGGCGATGGCCGCGCACGGCGCCGCGCCGATGGCGAGCGCGGAGGTCCGCATCTACCTGCACGACGATCCCGGCCGCGGCTGGAACCTGACCGGGCGCACGGCACCGTTCCAGGTCACCCTCGAGGCGCCGCCTTACCATGCCTGCGGGATACGGACGATGACGGTCGCCGGCTTTCCGGACATGGCGCCTTATCATGCGCTGGCCCGGCGGTTCGAAGGGGAGGGCGGCTATCGCAGCTTCGGCCCGCAGAGCATGGACATGGACGACATCCAGACCACCGGCGCCGGCGAGCAGCGCGCGCTGCCGAACGGGGCGGAGGCGCTGATGGTCTTCCTGACCACCCCGTCGGGCAAGCACCGCGACGCCGCCCATCAGGCGGTCGAGGTGCGTTTCGTCCACCAGTTCGCGCCGCCACAATAAAAGGAGATGGGCGGGGGCCGCCGATTCCGCCCACTTATCCACGTTATCCACGTTATCCACAGGCGGGAGGGCCGAGATTCCGCTTGGCGCGACTCGGGAGACCGAGTCACTATCAACCTCCGCGATGAGGAACCGACCGACCGCAAGGAAGGAAAGTTCGGAAACGCGGCCACCGCGGTCCGCGGTCGGCGATCTTCGGATCGCAGGCAACCGGCGCGATGGAAGGTCCATCGAGAAAGAAGCGTGAGGCGAAAGCCGATCCCAATTTTCTCGTAAGACCGTGCGGGACCGGAGGCTTCGGCCGAAGGAACCGCGAACGGGAGAGCGTCAGGTTCGCCTGAAAGCTGCCCGTAGGGAACCGACCGAGGTCGCAAGACCTCGGCCGGAACCCCGAACTTCCGAGGAGCTTGCTCCAAAGATGTTCGACCCGCCCAGGAATGACGCCAAGCCCTCACCGGCGCGGCAGTTCGGACCCGGGACAAGTGGGGGCCGGCAGCAATGCCGGCTCCCATTTTGCTTTTGGGGGACTCCCCTTTAGATCCTCCCCGGGACGGGGAGGTGGCAGGCCGAAGGCCTGACGGAGGGGGCCCCGAGTTAAAGGCTCCTGAAGCGCCGCCCCCCTCCACCGTTCGTCTGCGCCGAACGGTCCCCCTCCCCGTCGCCGGGGAGGACCGGGAACATGCTTGCGACAGCTTGCGACAAAGCCGGGCGCTGCGGACATATTATCGCGACAGACGCGGCCCATGCCTCCCTGGCAATCGAGGGAGGTGTCGATGCGTATCCTGCTGCCGACCATCTTCGGGATCGCCTTGCTCGGCCTCATCCTCGTCTTGAGCGGCTGCGCGTCCGAAGGCCCGCCGCACCGCTTCCGCGGCCATGGCGAGGGCATGCACCGGCGCGGGCCTCCAGGCGGCGGCATGGGGGGCATGGGCCCGCGCGCAGGCCTGTTCGTCAGTCCGGCCGGCCAGTCCTTCCGCGGCGCGCCGGGCCAGCCGGCGCCGATGGCCGCATGGTTCGCCGAGGCCGACGCCGACCATGACGGCGTCATCACTTATGCCGAGTTCCTGGCCGACTTCCGGCGCTGGTTCGCCCAGCTCGACACCAACCATGACGGCGAGATCGCCCCGGACGAGGTGACCCGCTACGAGACCGAGATCCTGCCGGAAATGTCCTCGCGCGGGTTCGGCGGCGGTGGCGGCGGCTTCGGCGGCGGGGGCATGGGCCGCGGCCGTGGCGGCGGCCATGGCGGCGGCATGGGCCGTGGCGGCATGGGCGGCGGCGGGATGCGCGGCGGCCAAAGCGGCAGCGCCGGCGGCGGCATGCCTTATTACCCGTCCGGCGCCGCGCGCTTCGGGCTGCTGCCGATCCCGCACCCGATCATGGCCGCCGACGAGGACATGAACCGCGGCGTCTCGATCGCCGAGTGGGACCATGCCGCGGCGACGCGCTTCAACCTGCTCGACGAGGCCCATAACGGCCGGCTGACGCTGGAGGAGCTGAATGCGATGCGGATGCGGCAATTCGAGGAGCGGCGCGGCGGCCGGCGCGGGCGTGGTCAGCCGGAGCAGCGGGCGCCGGAGCAGCCGGAAGGACAATAGCATAAGCCCCTCCCCTTCAGGGGAGGGGTCGGGGTGGGGCTTGTCTTAAACCTCGCATGAGACATCCCCACCCCTCCCTGAGCTGGTCCCTTTAGAGCGATTTCCAGTCAGATTGAATGATCTGACGACTCGGAAATCGCGGCAGATCAAGAACCTAGAGCGGTTGATCTGATGCAATCAGATCAACCGCTCTAGTCCTCCGCCATATGCTCGCGGGCGACGCGGTTCGGGTCGACCATCGGCCTTGCCCGGACCGAGGGCGCGGAGGCGGCCCGGCGTTCGTGCTCGGCGATGCTGCGGCGCTCGGCGAGGCTGTTGCCGGTCGGGCGCGGGCGCACGCCGGCGCTCGCGAAATCGAGCGGCGGGAGCGGCCGGCCCGCCTCGATGTCGGCGACCCGGTGGTTCATGAAAGCGGCGAATTGCTGGTCGATGAAGCCCTCCGGCACCATCGACAAGGCGATCCCGGCATCGGTCTCGTAGCCGGCGCCGAGCGCGTAGGCGTCGAGGTCGAACTCGGCGGTCAGCCTCGTGCCATGATTGTCGGGGCCCGGCGCGAAGTGGAGGTCGGCGTCGACCACCGGGCGGTCGTCGAGCAGGATCTGGTAGTGGAGCTCGCTGTTCGGGACCTTCTCGATCCGCCGAGTGATCCGGTGCGGCGAGCTGCTGGTCGGGCCCTCGCTGATCGTGCCGGCCTGGCCGAGCGCCGAGAAGGCGGCATAGACAGTCGCCTGCGGCTTGTTCACGACCTTGTCGAAATCGGGCCCGGGCGAGCCCGCGAGGAAATAGACCCCGCCGGCGCCGAGCAAGGACATTCCGCAGAGCGCAGCCTTCATCCTCTTCCTCCCGCAATTCACAATATCCAATGACGGCCAAGGCTTAAGGAAGGATTGCGCCCCGACGCGCGACCACGCTAATTTCGAGGCGAAGGGAGGATCGCGATGGCCGAGGAGCGCGAAGGCGGCTGCAGCTGCGGGGCGGTGCGCTACCGGCTGAAGGGCGCGCCGATGTTCGTCCATTGCTGCCACTGCACGACCTGCCAGACCGAGACCGGAAGCGCCTTCGTGCTCAACGCGCTCATCGAAACCGATCGGGTCGAGACGCTCGCCGGCGAGCCGGAGCCGGTGATGACGCCGTCGGAGAGCGGCCGCGGCCAGCAGGTCTGGCGCTGCCCCCATTGCGCGGTCGCGCTCTGGAGCAATTATGGCGGCGCCGACGATATCCTGCGCTTCGTGCGGATCGGCACGCTCGACGAGCCGGCTGCGCTGCCGCCGGACGTCCATATCTACACGCGCTCGAAGCTGCCCTGGGTGCGGCTGCCCGAGGGCGTGCCTGCGTTCGAGGCTTATTACGACAGCAAGGCCTTGTGGCCGGCGGAGAGCCTGGCACGGCGCAAGGCCCTGTTCGGATAGGCCGGGTTCGTCATTGCGAGGGAGCGAAGCAATCCAGGCCCCTCGGAGGCCCGCTGGATTGCTTTGTCGCTACGCTTCTCGCAATGACGGAGTGGTTTCGAAGCCGGGCCCTAAGCCCGCACCCGCTTTCTGTCCCGCCAGGCCAGCAGACGGAGCCAGAGCGGGATCGACATCAGGCCGGCTTGGCAGAAAGCGGGCATCACGAAGGCCAAAGCGACCGCGCTGGCGGAGCCGAGCACGACGCTGATGCCACGCTGGCGGACATAGGCGATCGTCTCGGGCGAGGCCTTCTCGTCGACCATCGGCGGGCTGGTCGCAGTGCCGTTCACCTTGAGGTTCAGCAGCGCCGCCGCGAGCATCGTCAGGCAATAGAAGATCGCCGGCACGCGCTGGAAGATGTTCGAGCTCAGATAGGCGGTGACGAAAGGCATGAAGGCGATCACGCCGAGCAGCAGCAGATTCCAGCCAAGCACCTTGGAGCTGTAATGGCCGGCCAGGCTGAAGGCGCGGTGGTGGCCCATCCAGAACATGCCGATCACCGCGAAGCTGATCGCGAAGCTGACGAAATGGGGCACGAGCTGGGCGAGCGCCTGGAGCTGGGCGGCGTCGCTCGAGCTTCGCGGCAGCTCGGGCGCGTGCAGCTCGATGACGAGCAGGGTGATCGCGATCGCGAACACCGCATCGGAGAAGAACACCATCCGCTCCAGCGCGTGATCGGTCTTGCCTGCCATCGCCGCCCCCTTTTCCGTGAGCCTATCCGGGGGAGGGCGCCACGACAATCTCGCCGTTCAGCGAATTGGCGATGAAGCAGCGCTCGTGCGCCTCATGGTGGAGGCGCTCGACCTCGGCCGGATCCGGCGCGGCGCCGGCGAAGACTATATCGGGCCGCAAGACGATCCGGACGATCGCGGTCCGACCGGCGGCGTTGCGGCCCATCTCGCCCTCGGCCCGGTCGCGATAGGAGGCGACGTCGAGGCCGGCGCGGCGGGCGAGATCGAGGAACCAGAGCATGTGGCAGGACGCGGCCGAGGCGACCAGCGCCTCCTCCGGATCGACGCCGGCCGGATCGGACATCGGCGCCGGCACCACGTCCGGCGAGGAAGAGCCGGCGACGATTGCGCCGCCGTCGAACCTGATCTCGTGCCACCGGCTGTATCGGCCGCTGGTGAAGGCGCCGTCGGAGCGCCAGTCGATCTCCGCGAGGTGGCGGCTCACCTAGCGCGATTCCGCGACCAGGCCCGAATCGGCGCCGCGCCCCGGCGAGAAGGAGACCGGGGTCGCGATCAATGACGGCTGCGCCTCGTCGTCCTTGCCGGCGCCGGCGCGGCGGCCGAGCCGGCCTTCGATGCGGGCGCCGGCCTCGATGCCGATCGTGTCGTAGGCGACGTCGCCGAGAATGCGCGCGCTCGCCTCGATGCTGATCGTGGCGGCGGAGACGGTGCCTTCGACCGTGCCGGCGAGCCGCGCCTCTTCGGCATGGATGTTGCCGGAGATGATCCCGTCCGGCCCCTGGATCAGCTGGGCGCAGCGGACGTTGCCGTCGATGCGCCCGTCGACATGGAGCTGGGCGTCGGTGGCGAGATCGCCGCTGATGATCACTTCAGGGCCGATGAAGGACAGGCTCGGCGTGCCGGATCTGGCCGGCCTGCCCGCGGCCGATGGCTGCTTGCTCGAGAACATGGCTTCGGCGCCTCCCCACGCCCGGGCGCAGAGTGACCGCGCGCGGGGATTCGATCAAGAGGGGTGCCACCAGGCGAGGCGCCGGCGCGACCGTCGACGGAATCGTGGTTAACCGAGGTGCGCGCAGAGGCGCGGAGGGATCGCGGCTGCCTCGCGCGCAGCGCAAATCTTCGATCGTCCTTGAAAAGGTTCGGCTATGCCGAATTCGCGGGGGAAGCTCGAACCCTCCGCGCCCTCTGCGTCTCTGCGCGAACAAAGCGGCGAAGGCGGAAAACGCGCGAAACCCCCGGGCCCCCTCCACCATCCGGCTTCGCCGGACGGTCCCCCTCCCCCGTCCCAGGGAGGATCTCAAGAGGCACAAACAGTAATGGGGGCCGGCGTTGCCGCCGGCCCCCACTGTCCCTTGCCGGAACCTGGCCTGGGAGGCGAGGCGTCCCGCGTCGGGCGGTTTCGAGTAAGGGCGCCTGGAACCGGGGGTTCCCGGCGCCCGTTCCTCCGGGGTCCTTTTCCGGCCGAAGCCGGAGCCGGTTTCCCCGCGGGCTCCCCGACCAGGGCCGAAGCCCTGGCGGTTCGCCGTCCGGCGGTTCGGAACTCGCGTCCCTCTTCCCCCCATCGCGGTCCCTCGGCCGAAGCTTTGGTTCCGGTGATGGCGGGATCCTGGGCCGAAGCCTCGGTTCCGCCTGGCGTCCATGGACCGAAATCCTGGGTTCGCCGTTTCGCAGAGCCGGGCCGAAACCCGATCCTGCCGGCAAGTCCGGCGCCGAAGCGCTTTCCTCGCCGTTCGGCGGCTTCGAGGACCGAAGTCCCGTCTTCCGCCTGGCCGATCCTGGATCCGAAGATCCGGTGTCCGGCCTGTCGGTTCCGTGCCTGCCCGAAGGCCGGCCGGTCACCGATGGGCGCTTCACGAAGCATGCCGCTCTCGCATCCGCTAAAGGGCAAGCCCGCAGCTTCCGCCTCGCGGCGGCTTCGTCAGCCGCCCTGCCTTTCGCTTCGATCCGCCCTGCCGCCCGAAGGCGACCGGCCCGATCTGGCTCGGGCTGTGGCTGGGAAGGCTTTCCTCCGTTGCCGGAAGATCGTCTCGGCCACGACCCAAAGCTGTCATGGAATCCGATTCGGTCCAAGCGGAATCCGCCTGTGGATAATGAGGATAACGGGGGTAAAAGCCGGCCCGATCGCGGCCCACGCCACACCTTGCCCCGCGCGCGCCGCCCGCATAAAGGAAGCGCCATTCTTCCCTTCTAGAGAGGTTCGGCGGGGCATGGACGGTCGCTTCAACACGATTGCGGGATGGGTGCTTGGCGCGGGCATCGTCCTGCTCGGCGCGACCCTCGTCACCGGCGAGCTATTCAAGGCCGAGCGGCCCGAGACGATGGGCTATCCGATCCCCGGCGTGCAGGCGGAAGGCGAAGGCGGCGAAGCCGCGGCCGCCGAGCAGCCGATCGCCCATTACCTGCAGACCGCCGACGCGGCCCGCGGCGAGAACATCTTCCACCGCTGCCAGTCCTGCCACAATGCCGACAATGGCGGCGCCAACGGGCTCGGCCCGAACCTGTGGGGCACGGTCGGCAACAATGTCGCGCACCGGCCGGACTTCTCTTATTCCGACGCGCTCAAGAATCATGGCGGCCGCTGGGATTGGGACACGCTCTCCCAATGGCTGCATTCGCCGAGCCGGTTCGCGCCGGGCACGAAGATGACCTTCGCCGGCCTTTCCGACCCGCAGGACCGCGCCGACGTCCTGCTCTTCCTCAACCAGCATGGCGGCACGCTGACGATCCCGCCGCCGCCGGCCGAAGGCGCGACCCCCGGCAATGCCGCGACCGGCGGCAACGCGCCCGCGGCCAACGCCGCCGCAGCCTCGCAGCAACGCCCGCGCGCCGATGCCGCGACGGGCAACGCCACCCAGGGCGGCGGCCCCGCCGCCAACCAGGCCGCGCCGGGTTCTCCGCCGGCGAATGCGGCCGCGCCCGCCCATCATTGAGCCAGGCCCGCTAGCTCCTCCCCTGCAAAAGCGGAGGAGCTACGACGTTCTCATGCGCTGCCATACTCGGCCAAATCCACCGCCGAGACCGCCGCCGCCATGTCCGGCGCCAGCTTCAGCAGCGCACGGTCCGCATTCTTCAAATCCTTGCGCAGATAATCCTTGAGGAACGGCGCGGCGTACATCGGCACCCGGCCGGCGAGGCGCTGGAAGATCACGGTCGCGGTAACCAGCGCCCCCTCGCTGAGATAGCCCTGGCGGCGCGACGACCAGCCCATCTCGCCGCCGCTCTGGAACTGGCTGAAGTTGCGGGCGCTGTTGGCGAGGAAGATGCCGAAGCCGAGATAGACCGCGGCGAGATCGGTGTGCAGCTCGTGCAGGTCCCAGCCGCCGGGCGGATCGGTCTTCGCGGTCGCCATCAGATAATGGCCGAGCTCATGCGCGAAGGTGGCCGCCAGCCCGGGCGGATCGCGCTCCATGCCGGGATTGTAGGTGATGAGCCCGTGGCGGCCGTCCGGCCCGTCCACGACCCGAAAGGTCCCGCACGGCGCCGAGCCGCCTTCGTGGCGCAGCAGAAGCGCGTTGCCGACGGCGGTCGGCCGGTCGCTTGCGCCGGCCTGGAGCGCGCAGGGCCAGCCCGCCATGCCGGCATGCTCGCGGACCAGATCGAAAATCTCGCGCACCTTCGCTTCGCCGGTCGCGCGCGACAAAGGGAAATGGTCGCGGGTCGGCAGGATCAGGGGGCGCGCACCGACCGGGCCGAAGCCGCCGGTCAGCCATTTGAAGGTGGCGAGCTGGAAGTCGAGCTCGTCGCGGTCGATCGGCAGGCGGGGTCCGAACAAGGGCACCGGCTCAATCCGCGCAGAGCGGGTCCTCGCCCATGCCTTCATAATGGCGGCAGACGCAGTCCCACGCCTCCTCGGCGCTCTCGCAATAGGTGAACAATTTGAGGTCGTCGGGGGAGATCACCCCTTCCTCGGCGAGCGCTTCGAAGTCGATCACCCGCTCCCAGAATTCGCGGCCGAAGAAGAGGATCGGCATCGGCTTGACCTTGCCGGTCTGGATCAGGGTCAGCAGCTCGAACGCCTCGTCGAAGGTGCCGAAGCCGCCGGGGAAGACCGCCACCGCGCGCGCGCGCAGCAGGAAGTGCATCTTGCGAAGCGCGAAATAGTGGAACTGGAAGCTGAGCCGCGGCGTGACATAGGGATTGGGCAATTGCTCGTGCGGCAGCACGATGTTGAGCCCGATCGATTCCTGCCCCTCGTCCTCAGCGCCGCGATTGGCCGCCTCCATGATCGAGGGCCCGCCGCCCGAGCAGACCACGAAATGGCGGCGGCCGTCGGCATCGGGCTCGACCCGGCTGGCCAGCCGCGCGAGCCGGCGGGATTCCTCGTAATAATGCGACTTGGCCTTCAGCCGCTCGGCGATGCGGCGCTGGCTGTCGGTCGACGCCGCCGTGATCAGTGCGTCGGCCTTGTCGGGCTCGGGAATGCGGGCCGAGCCGTAGAAGACGAAGGTCGAGGCGATCTGGGCCTCGTCGAGCAGCAGCTCGGGCTTCAGCAGCTCGAGCTGGAAGCGGACCGGCCGCAGATCCTCGCGCAGCAGGAAGTCCATGTCCTGGAAGGCGAGCCGGTAGGCGGGGTCCATCGTTTGCGCGCTCTGCGTCGCCTGGGCCGCGGTCTCGGCCTCCTCGCGGGCGGGATGGAAGACGCGCTTGGGGGGTATCGGGTCTGTCATCGGCCAGCTTTTAGCAGCGCGGGGGCAAGGGTCCAGACCTCATGCCGCCCGGATTGTCGAGGTGCCGCGCCGCGGGCTATGAGCGGAGCGGACAAGGCCCGGGAGGCGGCCGTGCTGATCTGGATCAACGGCGCCTTCGGAGCTGGCAAGACGAAAGTGGCGCGCCGGCTGGTGGCGAGCTTGCCTCGCGCCTGGCTGTTCGATCCGGAGCGGATCGGCTTCATGTTGCAATCGCTCTGGCCGGGCGCGGACGTCGGCGACTTTCAGGACCTGCCGATATGGCGCGAACTCACCGTCGCGATCCTGACCGCCGCAGCCGATCGCAATCCCGACCGGATTCCGATCGTTCCGATGACGCTGGTCGACAAATCCTATTTCCGCGAGATCATGGGCGAGCTCTCGGCGGGAGGCCGTGAGGTGCGCCATTTCACCCTGGTCGCCTCGCCCAAAACCCTGAGGCGCCGCATTCGCTGGCGGATCGACCGACCCGCCTCCAAGCGCTGGGCGCAAGCCCAGGTGGCGCGCTGCTGCGCCAGCCTTGCCGACCCGATGTTCGCGGAGCACGTGCCGACGGACGGGCGAAAAGTTGCCGATATCGCTCGGGAGATCCTGGTTCGGATCGACGGCTAACGACAGTACGGCCCGCGGCCCATGTCGAAATGCATATGGTTGTAATGATAGGCGTCGCTGTCGGGCGAGAGGCCGATGGCGAAGCGGCGGCAGCCTTCACGGTGGACGGCGCGGAGGAAGCGGCGGACCCTTTCGTCCTCTCCCTTCCAATCCTGCTGGACGCTGACATGGCGGCCGTCGGCGAGGGTGAAGCCGGAGACGTCGACCGCATTGGCGCGGGCATGTTCGGAGAGGCGCGCGCCCGGGACGCTGTCGACGGTGCGGCAGGAGTAAGTGCCGAACGTCTCCACGCGGGTCACCCGCGTGCCGAGATATTGGGCGGCGGCCGGCTGCACCGCTTCGCGCGCCCAATGGACGAAGGCGAGGGCGAGCGGGCAGGTCATCGCGCGCAGGTTCGTGACCGGCACGCCGATATCGAGCAATTGCACCGCGCCGAGCGCCGAGCAGCCGCCGGAAAAGACCTGGTCGGGTAGCACCCGGAACTGCACGCCGGCCCTGGCCAGGTCGACATGGCATTCGGTCAGCTCCTGCGGGTTCGGCCGCACGATCGTCGTCGGCGGCGGGCCCGGGCGCGGCGCCCGGCGCGGCGGCGTCCGCCCATGCGGAATGCAGGCGTTGAGCATCAGAAGCGCCGCCAGAGCCAGTCCCCACCGCATCGGCGGAGGATGCGCCGGGCCGCCATCGCTTTCAAGCGCGTGGATATTTCGTACCCCGGTTGACACCCCGGCCCGCTCCTATAAGTCCGTCGGCGGGCCACGCCGTCCCAACGCGGCGCGTGCTCTCTGGAAGGAGAGTTGCATGACTGTCGTGAAGCCGGACGCGCGGCCTGCGCGTCCTTATTTCTCTTCCGGCCCCTGCGCGAAGCCGCCGGGCTGGGCTCCCGAAAAGCTCGCCACCGGCTCGCTCGGCCGTTCGCACCGCTCGAAGCTCGGCAAGGCGCGGCTCGGCCATGCGATCGCGCTGATGCGCGACCTGCTGCGCCTGCCCGACAGCCATCGTATCGGCATCGTCCCCGGCTCCGACACCGGCGCCTTCGAGATGGCGATGTGGACGATGCTCGGCGCGCGGCCGGTCACCTGCCTTGCCTGGGAGAGCTTCGGCGAAGGCTGGGTCACCGACGCGGTCAAGCAATTGAGGCTCGAGCCGAACGTGCTTCGGGCCGATTACGGCCAGCTCCCCGATCTCGGCGCGGTCGACTGGTCGCACGACGTGCTGTTCACCTGGAACGGGACGACTTCGGGGGTGCGCGTGCCGGACGGCGAGTGGATCGCCGCCGACCGCGAGGGGCTCAGCTTCGCCGACGCGACCAGCGCGGTCTTCGCCTACGACCTTCCCTGGGAGAAGATCGACGTCGCCACCTTCTCCTGGCAGAAGGTGCTCGGCGGCGAGGGCGGCCACGGCGTGCTGATCCTCGGTCCGCGCGCGGTCGAGCGGCTGCAGGGCCATACGCCCGCCTGGCCACTGCCGAAGGTCTTCCGGCTGATGGCGAAGGGGGCGCTGAACGAAGGCGTGTTCAAGGGCGAGACGATCAACACGCCGTCGATGCTCGCGGTCGAGGATGCGATCTACGCGCTCGAATGGGCAGTGATGCTCGGCGGCGCCGAGGCCTTGCGCCAGCGCACCGACGCCAATGCGGCGGCGCTCGACCGGATCGTCGCGGAACGGCCGTGGCTCGGTCATCTCGCCGCCGATCCGGCCAGCCGCTCGAAGACCAGCGTCTGCCTGACGGTCGAGGGCGCGGACGAGGCGCTGATCAAGAAGATGGCGTCGCTGCTCGAGGACGCGGAGGCGGCCTATGACGTCGGGTCCTACCGCGATGCGCCGCCCGGCCTGCGCATCTGGTGCGGCGCCACCGTCGAGACCAGGGATATCGAGGCGCTCGGGCCCTGGCTCGACTGGGCCTATGCGGAAGCGAAGGCCGAAGAACATCAATAGTCATCCCGGCGCAGGCCGGGACCCATGAACATCTAGGTCCGTGGTGACCCGCTGACTCTTTCGTTCATGGCTTCCGGCCTTCCCCGGAATGACTCCTGTGGAGGTTTCCAAATGCCCAAAGTGCTCATCTCGGACCAGATGGATCCGAAAGCCGCCGAGATCTTCCGCGCCAACGGCGTCGAGGTCGACGAGAGGACCGGACTGTCGAAAGACGAATTGAAGGCGATCATCGGCGACTATGACGGGCTCGCCATCCGCTCGGCGACCAAGGTCACGGCCGACCTGCTCGAAGCCGCGACCAATTTGAAGGTGGTGGGCCGCGCCGGGATCGGCGTCGACAATGTCGACATCCCGGCCGCCACCGCGCGCGGCGTGGTGGTGATGAACACGCCGTTCGGCAATTCGATCACCACCGCGGAGCATGCGATCGCCCTGATGTTCGCGCTCGCCCGCGACCTGCCGCAGGCCGACGCCTCCACCCAGGCCGGCAAATGGGAGAAGAACCGCTTCATGGGGGTCGAGCTGACCTCGAAGGTCCTCGGCCTGATCGGCTGCGGCAATATCGGCTCGATCGTCGCCGACCGCGCGCGGGGCCTCCGCATGAAGGTGATCGCCTATGATCCCTTCCTCACCCCGGAGCGCGCGGTCGAGCTCGGCGTCGAGAAGGTCGAGCTGGACCAGCTGCTGGCGCGGGCCGACTTCATCACCCTGCACACGCCGCTCACCGACCAGACCCGCAACATCCTGAGCCGCGAAAATCTGGCGAAGACCAAGCCGGGCGTGCGCATCGTCAATTGCGCCCGCGGCGGGCTGATCGACGAGGCGGCGCTGAAGGACGCGCTCGACAGCGGCCACGTCGCCGGCGCCGCACTCGACGTGTTCGTCGAGGAACCGGCGAAGGACAATCCCTTGTTCGGGACGCCGAACCTGGTCGCGACCCCGCATCTCGGAGCCTCCACGACCGAGGCGCAGGTCAATGTCGCGATCCAGGTCGCCGAGCAGATGTCGGACCTGCTCGTGCACGGCGGCGTCACCAACGCGCTCAACATGCCTTCGCTCTCCGCCGAGGAGGCGCCGCGGCTCCGGCCCTATATGGCGCTTGCCGAGAAGCTCGGCAGCCTGGTCGGCCAGCTGGCGCACGGCGCGCTGACCAGCATCTCGATCGAGACCGAGGGCGCCGCCGCCGCGCTCAACCAGAAGCCGATCAGCGCCGCGGTGCTGGCCGGGCTGATGCGAGTCTATTCGGACACGGTGAACATGGTGAACGCGCCCTTCCTGGCGCGCGAGCGCGGCTTCGACGTGCGCGAGGTCCGCCACGACCGCGAGGGCGATTATCACACCCTGGTCCGGGTCTCGGTCGACACCAAGACCGGACGGCGCTCGGTCGCCGGCACCCTGTTCGGCAGCGCCTCGCCGCGGCTGGTGGAATTGTTCGGGGTTGGCGTCGAGGCCGAGCTGGCCGGCGACATGATCTACATCGTCAACGAGGACGCGCCGGGCTTCATCGGCCGGCTCGGCACCGCGCTCGGCGCGGCGGGGGTCAATATCGCCACCTTCAACCTCGGCCGGCGCGAGGCCGGCGGCGAGGCGGTCGCCCTGGTCGCGGTCGACGGCCAGATCGAGCCCGACCTGCTGCGAAGCATCGAGGCGCTCCCGGGCGTGAAGAAGGTGACGCCGCTGCGGTTCTGATCCAATCCTCCCCCTGCGGGGGCTACAGCATTCACACATTTCCTTTTTGTTCGTCATTCCCGCGAAAGCGGGAATCCAGAACGACGCTGATATCAGTCACTTAGGCTGCCAGGATTCCCGCTTTCGCGGGAATGACGAATGACCCTAAGTGATTGATCTAAAACTACGACCCCGGATGTGTGAATCCCGTAGCTGCGGGGGAGGGGGACCGTCGCCGCAGGCGACGGTGGTGGGGTGTCAGCGTGGGAAGCCAGGCTTGGAAGCAGAGCCCCTTCCCCACCGCTGATACCCCTCCACCAAGCTGACGCTTGGTCCCCCTCCCCTTTCAGGGGAGGACTTTGAAAGCCGAGGGAACGCCGAGCGGATTCGTGTATTGTCCCTTTTGGGGAGGGACAATCCCATGCGCCTGCTGCTGCTTCCGCTCGCCGCTCTGCTCCTCGTCGCCGCGCAACCGCCGGACGCGCAGGCGCCGGAGCCCGAGTGGCGCACCGCCGTCGAGCTCGACGTGCTGCTCCATCCCTGGTCCTACGAGCCGAAGACGATCCGCTTCCCCGCCGGCCGGCCGGTGCGAATCCGCTTCGTCAACCAGAGCCCCACGACGATGGCGTTCGGCGCCCGAGACTTCTTCCGCGCCGCACGGCTGCGGCCGCGCGACGAGGACATCGTCCGGCACGGCGGCTTCCGGCTCGGCCCGGGCGACACGCGCGACGTCGACCTGGTCGCGCCGCCGGGCCGCTACCGCGTGCGCAGCTTCAACCTGCTCCACCGCCTGCTCGGGATGAGCGGGGAGATCGTGGTGGATTGAGGCTGCGCGACGCGCGGGCTTGCAACTGCGCCGGTGTATTACTAATTTAATACACAAGGAGGGCCGTCATGCCGAAGAATGTGAAGATTCCCAAGAAGATCGCCGGGGTGAAGCTCCCCAAGAAGGCGCGCAAGGCCGCCAACAAGGCGATCGAGATGGGCGGAAACCCGGTCGTGCGCGAGATCGCCGCGGCCGCGATCGGCGCCGCGACCGCGAAGGCCGCGAGCAAAAGCGAGCGCAAGCCGGCGCGGGAAGCCGAGACGCTCCGCGTCCGCGGCAGCGGCAATGCCCAATTCGACGTCGGCCAGATCGGCGAGGTGATCCGCGAGGCGGCGCTCGACGGGCTGCGCCGCTTCTTCGAAGGCTTCGACGAAGGGATGCGCGAGCTCAGCGCCCGCGCCAAAGCGGAGGCCGGCGATGCGAAGCCGGGCGCCGCTACTGGCCGGCCGGGGCCCGGGGCTGGTCGTGGGTGACCGGGCCGCCGCGTAGCTGACCGCGGATCGCGCCGTTCGGGTGCGTCGCGTTGTGGACGTTGACGTAGAAGAGGTGGCCCTGGAAGGCGAGCTCGCGGGCGAGGTTCGGGTCGACGTTGGCGCAGCCCTGGCTGCGGCCGGCCGCGTCCGGCGTGGTTAGCATCAGCACGACCGGCCCGGCAACGCCTTCCGCGCCGCGATGGATATGGGCCGCCGTCGCCGGATCGATCTGGCGGGCATAGAGGTTCCAGCAGACCTGCGCCTGGCGAGGATCGACATTGACCTCGACGGTGCCGGTGCCGTCCGGATCGCCCGGGCCGGGCACCTCCTGGATGCCGGTCATCGAGACGTAGAAAGCGGCGCGCGTGTTCTGCGGCCCGCCGGCGCAGGCGGCAAGGGCAATCGCGCCCGCCAGGATCAGCTTCCGCATCGCAGCCTCCGTCTTCATTCCTCCGAAGCGTCCGCACTCCAGCGCGTCAGCAGGGTGTTGGCAATGGCAAAAGGCGGCGGCGCCTGGAACGGGGCGGCCGGATCGCCGGCCAGGGCCGCGCGGACCTCGTCGCGGCTGGCCCAGAAGGCGTCCTCGAGCTCGTTCGCGTCGAGCCGCAACGCGTCCGACTCGGCGCTGGCGATGCAGGCGATCATCAGCTGGCCGGGGAAAGGCCAAGGCTGGCTGGTCACATAGCGGACGTCGCGGACGGCGATCCCCGCCTCCTCCATCAACTCGCGCGCCACCGCCTCCTCGATCGATTCGCCGGGCTCGACGAAGCCGGCGAGCGCCGAATAGCGGCCGGCCGGATATTGCGGCTGGCGACCAAGCAGGACGCGCCCCTCATGCTCGGCGAGCATGATCACGACCGGGTCGACGCGCGGGAAATGCTCGGCGCCGCAATTGGGGCATTTGCGCCCCCAGCCGGCGCGGAACACCACGGCCGCGGTCCCGCAGACGCTGCAGAAGAGATGGCGGTTGTGCCATTCGTTGAGGCTGCGCGCGGCGCCCCAGATCGCGGCGTCGCGCTGGCTCATCAGCGAGAGCAGGCGGAACACGCTCCAGGCCCTTCGGCCGAGCGCCTCGGTGCGGACCAGAGGCGCGAACAAGGGCACGCCTTCGTCGAGGCCGAGGAACAGCATGTCGCCTTCCGCCTCGGCAAGCGCGCCCCAGGCGAGCCGCCCTTCCTCGTCGAGCACCGGATCGAGCTCGGCGAGGCGCAGCAGCCGGGCCTCGCCGTTCGCCATCAGGGCGGCCAATTGCTCGGCATCGAGGCGGAGATGATCGGCGCGGTCGAGGCCGGCGCCGGTGAAGCCGGTTGTGCTCAACACCCCTCTCCCGGTACGGGGAGAGGGAGGGGCCCGCCGCGCGCAGCGTGGCGGGAGGGTGAGGGCAGCGGCGGATTCATCGGGCTCGCGTTGGGCCTCACACCAACCGCCGTCAACCTCGCGAAACGGCTTTGGGTGGAATCGACCGCCCTGCCCTCACCCTCCCATCGCCTGCGGCGATGGGCCCCTCCCTCTCCCCGGAACGGGAGAGGGGGTTAGTGTGCGAACAGTGCCTCGGCGAAGGCGTCGGTGCGCGCGGTGGCGGGGTGGCCGGGCTGGCCGAAATTGCGGAAGATCTCGGCGTGGGTGCCGTCCACGGAAACGACCTCGGCGGGCGTGCCGGCGGCGCGGAGCAGGGCTCCCAGGCGGGCCGACTGCATCGCGGAATCGGCGCGGCTGGAAATGTGGAAGATCAGGAAGCGGCCGGCATTGGGCGCCGCCGCCTGCGCGATCGGCGAGACGCGGGCGTGGAAGGCGGGATCGTCGCCGAAGGCGCGATGGTAGAGGCTGCGGATCAGCGGCCCGCCGTAGCGGAGCTGCGCGGCGACGTCGTAGCCGGCGCCGTCGAGCAGCACGACGCCGGAGATCGTCGCAATCGGCAGGCGATGGGCGGCGAGATAGGCCGGATCGGTGCCGACCAGGGCGGCGAGATGGGCGCCGGCGCTATGGCCGATCAGCATCACCCGGCCGCGGTCGATGCCGAGCCGCGGCGCCTCGGCGAGCAGCCGGGCAAGCGCTGCGGCGACGTCCTCGGCCTGAAGCTGCGGATTGGCGTCCGGCACCAGCCGATAGTCCACCGAGGCGAAGGCATAGCCCCGGTCGTGGAAATGCGCGGCCATGTGGCCGGCCATCGCCATGTCGCCCATTGACCAGGCGCCGCCATGGACGAACAGGACGAGCGGCGGGCCGGGCGAGGCGGCCGGGGTGAAGTCGAGCCGCTGGCGCGCGTCGTTGCCGTAAGCGATCTCCACCGTGCCAGCGGGAAACGGCGTGCGTTGCGCGGCGACCGGGACGGCCAGCAGCAGGGTGAGGATCAGCAAGACCAGGAGGCGCATCGGCGGAGCCTTCAGACGAGGATGACCTGCCTAACGTCGGCCGCCGCCTTATCCTTCTCGCGCCAGGCGAGCCCGCGCGCCGCGAGCTTGGCGAACAGGGTCGGCAGGCCGGCTTCCCCGATCCGTTCGATGGGCCACCACTCGCCCTGCGGCGGGGGCGCCACCTCGCCGGTGGCGCAGAGCAGGCGCATATTCAGGGCGAAATGGGTGAAGACATGGTCGACCGCGCCTGCCTCCTCCCAGGCCGCATCCGCCGGCGCCGCTTCGGGCAAGGCCAGCATGCCGCCGAGCAGGCCTTTCGCCGGCCGCCGGACGAGCAGCACCTTGCCATCATGCTCGAGCCAGTAGGCATTGCCCTGCCGGTGCGGCCTGGCCGCCTTCGGCGCCTTCACCGGATAACGGCCGGGGTCGCCTTCCGCATGAGCGGCGCACCAGGCCCGGACCGGACAGCGGGCGCAATCCGGATTGCGCGGCGTGCAGATGGTGGCGCCGAGGTCCATCATCGCCTGGGCAAAATCGCCGGCGCCTTCGTCCGGGGTCATCGCATCGGCGAGCGCCCGGAGCTTCGGCCGGGCCGCCGGCAGCTTTTCCTTCACCGCGTGCAGCCGCGCCACCACCCGCTCGACATTGGAGTCCACCGCGACCGCGCGCCGGCCGAAGGCGATCGCGGCGATCGCGGCGGCGGTATAGGGACCGATCCCGGGCAGCCTGCGCAGCTCCGCCTCCTCGCTCGGGAAGCGGCCTTCATGTTCGGCCGCGACGGCCCGCGCGCAAGCGAGCAGATTGCGGGCGCGGGCATAATAACCGAGCCCCGCCCAGGCGGCCATCAACGCGCCGTCCTCGGCCGCCGCCAGCGCCTCGACCGTCGGCCAGCGCCTGGTGAACGCCTCGAAATAGGGCTTCACCGCCGCCACCGTCGTCTGCTGCAGCATGATCTCGGAAAGCCAGACCCGATAGGGGTCGGGCCGCGCGCCGGCTTCCGCCCGCCAGGGCAGCCGCCGCTTATCCACAGCATACCAACACAAAAGCGCCTGGGAGGCATCGACGGGCATGGGGCGGCTATGCCATGCTCGCCGCCAAGGTGACAGCGTGACGAAACAGGTGCGAACGAGGGCGAAGGCGGCGGAGGCGCCGCGCTCCAGGCGTGCGCGTGCCGTCGCGGACCTGCTGCCGGCCGCGGGCGGCGCCGCCTTCCGCCGCTTCGGCTTCGTCCAATCCTCGATCGTCAGCCGCTGGCGCGAGATCGTCGGCGCCCGCTACGCCGCCGTCTCCTCCCCCGAATCGATCCGCTTCCCGGCCGGCAAGAAGAGCCGCGGGGTGCTCACCCTGGTCGTCGAGGGCGCGCATGCGCCTCTGCTCCAGCACGTCGCGCCGACCATCATCGAGCGGGTCAACGCCTTCTTCGGCTATCCGGCGATCGAGCGGATCGTCTTCCGGCAGGGCATCGTCGAGGCGGCGCGGGCGAAGGCCCGCCGGGCGCCGCCGTCGCTGCGGCCGATCGGCGAGAACGGGCCGCCATTGCCGGCCGAGCTCGGCGATTCCCTGCGCGCGGTCGCCGACGACGAGCTGCGCGCCTGCCTCGAATCCCTTGCGCGTGGGCTTTCGCAAGGCGATGGCAGCGCGGCAGAAGCGCTGCCGTCGGTCACCTCGATCCCGGTCGTCGGCAGGATTGGTGGAGAGAAGAAGAAATGAGAGCAATTCTGACCAGCGCCGCCGCGGCGCTCGCTCTGGCGCTCACCGGCTGCGGCGGCGGCTCCGGCGGAAACAACGCCGCCACGGCCAACAACAATGCGCCGATCCCGCAGATCGCCGCGCCGAACCATGGCGACTGGACCGAGGTCGCGACGATGACCGATCGCGGCTCGTTCCTGCTCGGGAATCCGAACGCCCCGGTCAAGCTGGTCGAATATGCGTCGATCACCTGCCCGCACTGCGCCGAGTTCAGCGAGACCGGCGCAGCGCCGCTGCGCGACCGCTATGTCCGCTCCGGCCAGGTGAGCTGGGAATATCGGCCCTATATGATCTTCCCGACCGACCCGGGCATCTTCCTCTTGCTCCACTGCCTCGGGCCGCAGCCTTTCTTCCGGGTCTCCGAGCAGCTCTATCACGACCAGCAGGCCTGGGTCGGCCGCGTCCAGGCGCTGCCGCAGGACCAGCTGCAGCAGATGGAGAATCTGCCGCCGCTGCAGAAGGCCGCCGCTCTCGTGCGCGCCGCCGGGCTCGACGCCTTCTTCCGCCAGCGCGGCCTGCCCGAGGCGCGGATGAATGCCTGCCTCGCCGACAATGCGGCGCTCCAGCAGCTCCAGCAGATCGGCACGCGCGGCAGCAACGAGGACGGGGTGACCGGCACGCCGACCTTCATCGTCAACGGCGAGAAGCTCGACACGTCCGACTGGCCGAACCTGGAAACGCGGCTCCGCGCCGCGATCGGAGGCTGAGATGCGGCTGCGCGCCATCGCCGCCGCCTTCGCGTCGCTCCTCCTGCTGGCGCTCCCGGCGTCGAGCCAGGCGCAGCGCGCCCGCCCGCACGCCGCCGCGCACGTCGCCCAACGCGACTGGAGCCAAATGGCGGTGCGCACGCCCGAGGGCGGCGTCCGCATCGGCAACCCGGCCGCGCCGGTCAAGCTTGTCGAATATGGCTCGATCACCTGCCCGCATTGCGCGCATTTCAGCGGCGAGGCGGCGCAGGCGCTGCGCGCCCGCTACGTCCGTTCGGGCCGGGTGAGCTGGGAATATCGGCCCTATCTGATCTTCCCGACCGACCCGGGCCTGTTCATGCTGCTGAACTGCCTCGGCCCGGCGCGCTTCTTCCCGGCCGCCGAGCAGCTCTACGCGACCCAGAGCCAGTGGGTCGGTCGCGTCCAGGCGCTGCCCCCAGAGCAGTTCCAGCAGATGCAGAACCTGCCGCCGAACCAGCAGGCGGCGGCCTTGGTCCGCGCCACCGGGCTCGCGCCCTTCTTCCGCGCACGCGGCATGACCGACGCGCAGATGAACGCCTGCCTCGCCAATCGCGCGGGCATCGAGCGGCTCGGCGCGATCAGCCAGTATGCCGTCCAGCTCGGCGTCCAGGGCACGCCGACCTTCATCGTCAACGGCCGTCTGGTCGGCACGCAGGATTGGGCGCGGCTCGAACCGATGCTGGCGGGCGGCTAAGCGAAATAGCGGGGGCGGACAGAGCAAGGTGAAGGTCAGGCGTCTCAAGCTTTCCGGCTTCAAGAGCTTCGTCGAGCCGGTCGAGCTGCGCGTCGAGGAGGGGCTGACCGGAATCGTCGGGCCGAACGGCTGCGGCAAATCCAACGTGCTGGAGGCGATCCGCTGGGTGATGGGCGAAAGCTCGCCCAAGTCGATGCGCGGCGCCGGCATGGACGACGTGATCTTCGCCGGCACCGCGCTCCGCCCGGCCCGCGACTTCGCCGAGGTGAGCCTGCTGGTCGAGCGCGAGGGCGGCGATATCGGCGGCGACGTCACCATCGCGCCGGGCGAGGTCGAGGTCACCAGGCGGATCGAGCGCGGCGCCGGCTCCGCCTACCGCGTGAACGGCCGCGACGTGCGGCAGAAGGACGTCGCTTTGCTGTTCGCCGATGCGGCGACCGGCGCCCATTCCCCGGCCTTGGTCAGCCAAGGCAAGATCAGCGCGGTGATCGCCGCCAAGCCGACCGAGCGAAGGCTGCTGCTCGAGGAAGCGGCGGGGATCGCGGGCCTGCATGTCCGCCGCAAGGATGCCGAGCAGAAATTGCGCGCGACCGAGGCCAATCTCGTCCGGCTCGACGAGATTCTCGCCGACATGGAGCTGCGGGCGATGGCGCTGAAGCGGCAGGCGCGCGCGGCCGAACGCTACCGCAAGCTCTCAGACCAGATAAGGATCGCCGAGGCGCGGCTGATCTTCGCCCGCTGGCGCGAGGCGGCCGAAGCGGCGGAAGCGGCGCGGCGCGAGGCCGAGGCGGCCGAGCAAGCGGTCGCTCGCGCGGCCGAGGCGCAGCGCGCCGCCGCCGCCTGGCAGAACCAGGCCGCGGCCGAGCTTGCCGAGCAGAGGCGGGCGGCCGAGGCGGCGCGCGAGAAGGCCTCAGAGCTCGGCCACAAGCTCGCCGCGCTGCGGGCCGAGCGCGACGGCGTCGCCCGCCGGATTGCCGAGCTCGACGACCGGCGCCGCACCCTCGCCGCCGACCGGCAGCGCGAGGCGGCTTTGCGCGAGGATGCCGCCGAGGCGATTCTCAGGCTGGAGGAGGAATTGGCCGTGATCGCCGCCCGGCTCGAGGCGGCGGAAGCGGCGCGCGGCACGATCGACGTCCGCACCGTCACCCATGAGGACGAGGCGCGCGCCGCCGAGACCGCGCTCGGCCAGGCCCGCGCGGTCCAGGCCGCCGAGCAGGCCGAGGCGCGCGTCGCCGCCGCCGCCCTCGACACTGCCCGGCAGAAATTGACCCGGGCCGAGGCGGAGGCGGCGCGGATCGCGGCGCAGATGGAAGGGCTTGGCGACGATGCGGCATTGGTCGCCACCCGCGACGACGCGCGGGCGCGGCGCGAGCAAGCCGAAGCGGCGCTGGCCGCCGCCGGCGAGGCGATCGCCGGCGCCGAAGCGGCGCGCCAGCAGGCGGCCGCCGCGCGCGACTCGGCGGAGAGCGAAGCCGCAGCGGCGCGCGCCGCTCTCGCCGCGCTCCAGTCCGAAGCACAGGCTTTGATCAAGGCGGTGCAAAGCTCCGGCGGCGACCGGGCGATCAACCATCTCAAGGCGGCGCCAGGCTATGAGCGCGCGCTCGCCGCCGCTTTGGGCGAGGATCTCGACGCCGCGCTGGACGGCGACGGGCCGCGCCGCTGGGCCGGGGCCGAGCCGCGGGCGGACGATCCCGCTTTGCCGCCCGGCACCGAAGCACTCGCCGATTATGTCGAGGCGCCGGCCGCGTTGCGCCGGCGCCTGCTGCAGGTCGCGGTCGCCGCAAGCGACGGCGGCCAGGTCCTCGCGGTCGGGCAGCGGCTGGTCACGACGGACGGGCGGCTGCGCCGCTGGGACGGCTATGTCGCGACCGGGATGGGCGCCGCCGCGGCCGAGCGGCTGATCCGCGTCAACCGCCTCGCCGAGATCGAGACCGCCCTGCCCGCCGCCGCCGAGGCGGTCGAAGAGGCCGGGCGCGCCGCCGCCGATGCCCTGGCGCG
>JAFAZM010000189.1 GCA_019239785.1 Sphingomonadaceae bacterium | reverse complement strand
GCCGCGTGCTGACTTCGTAATCGCCGAAACCGCCGCCCGGCACCTGCTCCGACGCGCGATATTCGCCTTTGCCGTCGCTGCCGATCCGCCATGAAAGCACCGGATTGCCCCAGGAATTGAGCTCTAGCGAGAAAGCGTCGGGATGTGCCGCCGGCGCGTCAGGCGCCAGACGGTCGCCACTGCCGCCGCCGAGCATGGCGAGCATCGCAAGCATCAGGCCTCTCAACGCAGCCATTTTCCCCTCCGGCTCCGCGGGCTGGCGCGGCCTTGCCGCATTGGCTAGAGCCTCCAACCGCAAAGGAGTTGATATGCGTCCTTCCGGCCGCGCGCCAGACCAGATGCGCGCCATCTCTATGGAGCCCGGCTTCACCCGCCATGCCGAGGGCAGCTGCCTGGTGAGCTTCGGCGACACGCGGGTGCTGTGCACCGCCTCGGTCGAGACCAATTTGCCGGCCTGGCTGCGCGGCAAGGGGCGCGGCTGGGTGACCGCCGAATATGGCATGCTGCCGCGCGCGACTCACACGCGGGGGCGGCGCGAGGCGGCGGGCGGCAAGCAGAGCGGGCGGACGCAGGAGATCCAGCGGCTGATCGGCCGATCTTTGCGGGCCGTGGTCGATCTCGAGGCGCTCGGCGAGCGGCAGGTGACGCTCGACTGCGACGTGATCCAGGCCGACGGCGGCACCCGCACCGCCGCCATCTCCGGCGCCTGGGTGGCGCTGCGGCTCGCGGTGAACGGGGTGATGGAGAAGAAGCTGATCGAGCGCGATCCGATCCGCGGCAAGGTCGCCGCGGTGAGCTGCGGCATCCACCAGGGCCAGGGCGTGCTCGACCTCGATTATGCGGAGGACAGCTCGGCCGGCTGCGACGGCAATTTCGTGCTGACCGACGACGGCAAGATGGTCGAAGCGCAGATCACCGCCGAGGGCGAATGTTTCGACGAGGAAGGGCTGCTGCGGCTGCTGCGCCTCGCCCGGATCGGCTGCGCGGAGATCTTCGCCGCGCAGGAGGCCGCGGTCAAAGGAGCGGCCGGCCGATGAGGAAGCTCGACGCCGGGCGGCTGGTCATCGCCAGCCACAATGAAGGCAAGGTCCGCGAGATCAGGGAATTGCTCGGCCCTTACGGGATCGAGCCGGTCTCGGCGGCCGAGCTCGACCTGCCCGAGCCGGACGAGATCGGCACCACCTTCATCGACAATGCGGACCTGAAGGCCCGCGCCGCGGCCGACCTCTCCGGCCTGCCCGCGCTCGCCGACGACAGCGGCATCTGCGTAGAGGCGCTCGGCGACCGGCCCGGCATCTTCTCGGCGCGCTGGGCGCTCGCCGATCCGAGCGTGCCGGCCGAGGCCGGCCCCGGCGAGGTGACCGGCGATCGCGACTTCAACCTGGCGATGCGCCGCGTCCATGACGAGCTGGAGGCGCTGGGGCCCGAAGCGAGCCGCAACGCCCATTTCGTCTGCGCCTTGGCGGTCTGCTGGCCCGACGGCCACAGCGAATGGTTCGAAGGCCGCGTCGACGGCGTCATCGCCTGGCCGCCGCGCGGCACGAACGGCTTCGGCTACGATCCGATCTTCGTGCCGGCCGGGCATGAACAGACGTTCGGCGAGATGGAACCCGCGGCGAAGCACGCGATGAGCCACCGCGCGAACGCGTTCCGGAAGCTGGTCGCGGCTTTGTTCTGAAGATCCTCCCCGTCCCGGGGAGGAGCCACCGCACTTCAATACGCCACCTCGCCGAGCACATTCCCCGCCGGCACATACCGGCAGACCACATAATCGTCCGTCCGGTTGCTCGCCTCCGCGCAGCCCACCTCGCGCGTGGTCCGCCAGACGATCTGCGTATAATGGCCGACATCGCCGAACTGGCCGGTGGCGCTCGATTGCGGGACGGGCAGCGGGCGGTAGTTGCGCCCTTCTTCCACCCAATGGCCGACCATCTCGGCATAGGAGTAGGCGCGGCGCGTGCCGGTCCAGAGATTCTCGCCCTGGGGCGGATTGCCGCGCGGCTGCGGCGAATGCTCGAAGCGGCCGGTCCGCGCCAGCTCCTGCGCATAAGCGAGCGCGTCGGCGGCGAGGCTGTCGTTCCAGGTCAGCGGCGCCAGGCCGAGCCGCGCCCGCGCCGCATTCTGCCCGTCGAGCATCGCCCCGCGCAACAGCGCCGCGCCGCGCGGCGCGGGCGCGTCGCTGGTCCGGCGCTCGACGATCCGCTCCGGCTGGCCCTCGGTCTCGGGGGCGGCGGAGCAGCCGACGAGCAGCAACAGGACAGCCAGGCGCATCTTCCCTCCTCGTTCGGCCGGGGCCATAGGCCGCGCGCGATGAATGCTCCCGAAACGCAGGATCTGGCGCTCTATGTCCACTGGCCATTCTGCGTCTCCAAATGCCCCTATTGCGACTTCAACTCCCATGTCCGGGAGACGGTCGACCAGGACCGGTGGCGCGGCGCTTTGCTCGCCGACCTCGCGCACGAGGCGCGGGAGCTGCCGGGCCGGCGGCTCGGCTCGATCTTCTTCGGCGGCGGCACGCCTTCTTTGATGCCGCCGTCCACGGTCGCGGCCCTGATCGAGGCGGCGGAAGCGTATTGGGGCTTCGCGCCGGAGATCGAGATCACGCTCGAGGCCAATCCCTCCTCGGTCGAGGCGGCGCGCTTCGCCGACCTGGCGGCGGCCGGCGTGAACCGGGTCTCGCTCGGCCTGCAGTCGCTCGACGATGCGGCCTTGCGCTTCCTCGGCCGCGCGCACGACGTCGCCGAAGGGCTGGCCGCTCTGGAGACGGCGCAACGCGTCTTCCGCCGCGTCAGCTTCGACCTGATCTACGCGCTGCCGGGCCAGAGCGACGCCGCCTGGGCGTCGGAGCTGGAACGTGCGCTGTCCTTCGGCACCGGCCATCTCTCGCTCTACCAGCTCACCATCGAGCCCGGCACCCGCTTCGCGGCGCTGGCGGCGAAGGGCGAGCTGGTGCCGGCCGATCCGGACGAGAGCGCCGCGCTCTACGAGCTGACCGCGGAGACGACGACGGCCGCCGGCCTCCCCGCCTACGAAATCTCCAACCATGCCAGGCCCGGCGAGGAGAGCCGGCACAATCTCGCTTACTGGCGCTACCTTTATTACGCCGGGATCGGCCCCGGCGCGCACGGCCGGCGGAACGGCTGCGCGACGCAGCGCCATCGCAAGCCGGAGAACTGGCTCGCCGCGCTCGGCCGCAACGGTCACGGCATCGTCGAGGAAAAGGCGATCGGCGCGCGCGAGGCGCGGGTCGAGGCGCTGCTGATGGGCTTGCGGCTGGCCGAAGGCGTGGCCTGCGCGCCGGACGATCTCGAAATGGACGCGGTGGCACGGCTCTCGGCCGCCGGCCTGCTCGCCTACGACGGCGCGCGCCTCACCGCCACGCCGCGCGGCATGCTCCTGCTCGACGCTATCCTGGCGGAGGTGGTGCGGGTCTGACTCGTCATCCTGACGAAAGCCAGGATCCATGTACTCGGACTGCGAAAACCTGTCCGCTCCGTGTTCATGGATCCCGAATCAAGTTCGGGATGACGGCTTACGCCGTCAGTTGAACCCGCGCGGCGCCGGCGAGACCACCGTCGTGCCGGTGGCGCCGACTTCGCGCACCTCGAGCGCGCGCTCGGCGACGCCGTCGCGGCCGAAGCGGAAGGCGCCGTCGACGCCGACGAAGCCGTTCGGGTCGCGCAAGGTCCGCGCCGGGAAGGGCCGGCCCACCGGCCAGTTCTCGGCCGCCCGCACCACCAGCAGCACCGCGTCGTAGCCGAGGCTGGCGAGCCGGTAGGGGGCCGCCGTGTAGCGGGCGCGATAGCGGGTGCGGAAGGCATTGTAATTGGCATCGGACGGCGCCGCGAACCAGGTGCCGCGCAAAGGCACATTGGCGCCGATCCCGCTTTCCGCGGCCCAGCGCTCGGTGGCGAGCAGGCGCGGCACCGGCGAGGCCTCGTGCAGCACGGCCATCGCCGGCAGCACCGCGCGCGGCACGTCGGCGACCAGGACCGCGTCAGCCGGCCCCTGCCCGACCAGCCGCGCCGCCGCGCCGCGCACGCCGGCGGGGCTGGCATCGAAGGTCTGGATGCCGGTGAGATGGCCGCCCTCGCCTTGCACCGCCTGGGTCAAGGCGCGCGCCGAACGCTCGCCATAGGTGTTGACGGGGACGAGGCCGCCGAACCGGTTCAGCCCCTGCGCGCGGGCATAAGCGACGACGCGGCGGATCGCCTCGCCGGGGGTGAAGCCCATCAGATAGACGCCGTCGCCGGCCACGCTGACGTCGTTCGAGAAAGCGACGACCGGCACATCGGCGTGCCGCGCGATCGGCGCCACCGCGCGCACGTCGTCGGCGAGCAGAGGACCGAGGATCAGGCCGCTCCCTTCCGCGAGCGCATCGTTGGCGGCGGGCACGGCGCCGGCGGCGGTGTCATAGGCGGTGATGCGGATATGCTGCCCACCGCTGTCGAGCAGAGCGAGGTTGGCGGCGTTGAGGATCGACTGGCCAAGCGCGGCGTCCCGGCCGGTCAGCGGCACCAGCACGGCGACGCGGTTGCGGGTCTCGTCCGCGGGCAGGCGGCTCGGCTGGACCGGGCGCGGCGCCTCCTGCACCGGCTCGGGCGGGGGTGGCGTCTCGACGGGCCGGGCGCGCGGCACGCAGCCCCAGAGCGCGGCGGCGGCCATGGCGAGGGTCGCCAAACGTATGACCGGCCGGGCCCGTGGCTTCCGCTCGTGAGTCGCTTGCGGAGATTGGGCTGCGGATGCCATGACGATACTCCCGATGGACGATGCGCTTCAGCCCGGCCTCTATATCGTCGCGACCCCGATCGGCAATCTCTCCGATCTGAGTCCGCGCGCGGCCGACATTCTTGCCCGCGCCGATCTGATCGCAGTCGAGGACAGCCGGGTCACCGCCAAGCTGCTCCAGCATATCGGCGCCAGGCGCCCGATGCTCGCCTATCACGACCACAATGCCGATCGGGTGCGGCCCGGCCTGATCGCGCGGATGGCGCGCGAGGCGGTGGCTCTGGTCTCGGATGCCGGCACGCCGCTCATCTCCGACCCCGGCTACAAATTGGTCCGGGACGCCCGCGCCGCCGGCATCGCGGTGACGACCATCCCGGGCCCGAGCGCCGTCATCGCGGCTTTGACCCTTGCCGGCCTGCCGACCGACCGCTTCGCCTTCTTCGGCTTCCTCCCCGCCAAGGCCGGCGCCAAGGCGGCGGCGATCGCCGAGGCGGCGTCGTTCGAGGGGAGCCTGGTCTTCTACGAAAGCGGACCGCGACTCGGCGCCACGCTCGCCGCCCTTCGCGACGGGCTCGGCGAACGCGAGGCCGCGGTCGCGCGCGAGATCAGCAAGCGCTTCGAGGAGACCGCGACCGGCACGCTCGCCGAGCTTGCCGCGCGCTATGCCGAGGCGCCGCCCAAGGGCGAGATCGTGATCGTCGTCGGCCCGCCGGCCGCGGCTGCAGCGGCCGGGGAGGCGGAGGTGGACGCCGCCCTGCGCGACGCGCTGAGCCGCCTCTCCCCGTCGCGGGCGGCGGCCGAGGTGGCGGCGCAGCTCGGCCTGCCGAAGCGCGCGGTCTACGAGCGCGCGCAGCAGCTCAAATGAAAAGGCAGCGGGCGGAGCGCGGCGGCCGGCGGGCCGAGCGGCTCGCCGCCTGGTGGCTGCGGCTGAAGGGCTGGCGCATCCTCGCGGTCCGCGCCCGCACGCCGGTCGGCGAGGTCGACCTCGTCGCGCGCCGCGGCCGCGTGCTCGCCTTCGTCGAGGTCAAGGCGCGCGCCAGCGACGAGGCCGCCGCCGACGCGCTCGACGACTATCGCCTGCGCCGGGTCGCCCGCGCCGCCGAGGCCCTGCTGCCCCGCTACATGCGCGACGGCGACATCACGCGGATCGACGCGATGTTCGTGACGCCCTGGCGCCTGCCGCGGCATCTGACCAACGTGTCGCAGGGGTGAAGCGACGACGAGCCGGGCCAGAAGCGATGCAGTCGGTGACAGACGCAGCGCCGGTCACTAGAGCAGCCCACACCCGCTCATCCTGAGTAGGGACTGAGCCTGGCGAAGGTCCGTATCGAAGGACCGTTCCGCGGGGGTGCGTCCTTCGATACGCCGCTTCGACTTCGCTCAGCGGCTACTCAGGATGAGCGGAGCTAGGAGCAGTTGCCAATGTCCCTGCGCGTCGCCGTCCAGATGGATCCGCTGGAGAGCATCAGCATCGAGGGCGATTCGACCTTCGCGATCATGCTCGGCGCCCAGGCGCGCGGCCATCGCCTCTTTCACTATGCGCCCGAGGCGCTGAGCTGGCAGGGCGGCCGGCTCTGGACGCAGGCGCATCCGGTGACGGTCCAGCGCGTCGCCGGCGATCATTTCAGCTTCGGTCCGCCCGAGCTGCTGGACCTCGGCCGCGATGCCGACGTCGTGCTGATGCGCCAGGACCCGCCCTTCGACCTCGGCTACATCACCGCGACGCATCTGCTCGAGCGGATCCAGGAGGAAACCCTGGTGGTCAACGATCCGGCGAGCGTGCGCAACGCGCCGGAGAAGGTGTGGGTGCTCGATTATGCGCGCTTCATGCCGCCTACCCTGGTCACCCGCTCGCTCGCCGCCGCCCGTCAGTTCCTCGCCGAGCATGGAGAGATCGTCGTCAAGCCGCTGCACGGCAACGGCGGCAAGGCGGTGTTCAAGATCGGCCGCGACGGCGAGAATCTCGCCTCTTTGATCGAGGTGTTCAACACCGCCTATCGCGAGCCGCACGTCGTCCAGGCCTTCCTCCCCGGCGTCGCCGAGGGGGACAAACGCATCGTCTTCGTGGACGGCGAGGTCGCGGGCGCGGTCAACCGCATCCCCGGCGAAGGCGAGATCCGCTCCAACCTCGCCGTCGGCGGCAAGGCGGCGAAGACCGAGCTCACCGCGCGCGAGGAGGAGATCTGCGCCGCGCTCGGGCCGGAGCTGAAGCGGCGCGGCCTGCTCTTCGTCGGCATCGACGTGATCGGCGGCGAATGGCTGACCGAGATCAACGTCACCTCGCCCACCGGCATCGTCGCCATCGACAGGTTCAACGGCACCGACACGCCGGCGAAGATCTGGGACGCGATCGAGGCGAAGATACCACGTTAAAGCGCGACCTCGTCATTGCGAGGAGCGCAGCGACGAAGCAATCCAGCCTGCTCTCTGTCCGACTGGATTGCTTCGCTTCGCTCGCAATGACGAGAAGGACTCACGCCCGCGGGTGGGCGTTGCGGTAGACGTCCATCAGGTGCGCGGCATCGACCGCGGTGTAGATCTGGGTCGAGGAGAGGCTGGCATGGCCCAGCAGCTCCTGCAGCGAGCGCAGATCGGCGCCGCGGCCGAGCAAGTGGGTGGCGAAGCTGTGGCGCAGCGCGTGGGGAGTGGCGCGCTCCGACAGGCCGAGCGCGCGCCGCGCCTTGCGCACCGCGCGCCGCACGATCTCGCCGCGCAGCGGGCCGCCGCGGGCGCCGCGGAACAAGGGCGCGTCCTTCGCCGCCGGCCAGGGGCAGAGCGCGAGATAGTGATCGATCGCCTCGCGCACCGCGGGCAGCAAGGGCACGATCCGGGTCTTGTCCCGCTTGCCGGTAACCGCGAGCGCCTCGCCGAGCGGCAGCGCCGCGCCGGTCAGGCCGAGCGCCTCCGCAACGCGCAGGCCCGCCCCGTAGAGCAGAGTGAGCAGAGCGAGATCGCGCGCGGCAAGCCAGGGCTCCCGCGCCTCGTCGGCCGCCTCCCCGGCGAGCGCGACCGCCT
>JAFAZM010000029.1 GCA_019239785.1 Sphingomonadaceae bacterium | reverse complement strand
GCCCTCACCCTCCCACCGCTTCGCGGCGGGCCCCTCCCTCTCCCCGAAACGGGAGAGGGGCTTACGTCACCAGCGATAGGCGAGCTCCGCGGTCAGCGAGCGCTGGGGGAAGGGGTGGAACAGGAAGTAATGGTCGTTGCCGATATTCTCGGCGCCGAGCGCCGCTTCGAGATGCGAGGTCAGCCGCCAGGTGATGCGCGCATCGATCACGAAATATCCGTCGAAGCCCTGATAGGTGTGGCTGACGATGTCGCTATTGTCGATCGTGCCGAACGAGCGACTGGCATAGCGGGCGGCGACGGTGAAGGAGGCACGCTCTCCGGCACGGTAGGTGGCGACGAAGGTCGCGCGGCGGCGAGGCACCTGCGGGATGTCCTTGCCTTGTGCGGCCGGGAAGGCCGGATCCGAGACCACCTGCGGGTCGGCGAGGGTGAAGCTGCCGTCGAGCTCGAGGCCATGGATCAGGGCGTTGCGCCATTCGAAGGCCAGCTCCAGCCCGTGCGTGCGCACCTCGGCGATGTTCTGGACATAGCTGAACAAGGTCGTGGAGCCGGGGACCAAGGGCGCCGATTGCGAGATGAGCGCGTCGTGGATGCGCTCGCTGAACAGCGACAGGCGGACATGGCCGTCGGCGAAGCTGCGTTCGGCGGCGAGCTCGGCCGAGAAGGCCCGCTCGGGCCGGAGGTTCGGATCGGGCACCGTGAGCGTGGGTCCCGTCGAGATCGCCTGGTAGAGCTCGGAGACGGTCGGGAAGCGATAGGCGCGCGCGGCCGAGAGGGTGAAGCGCCAGCCGTCCGCCGGCTGCCAGGCGAGGCTCGCCTTGGGCGAGAAGGCGTTTCGGCTCAGCTCCGGCTGGGTTACGTCGAGCACAGGGGCGAGCGAGAGGTTGTGCCCGTCATAAGCGCGCCACCATTCGTAGCGGCCGCCGAGCGTCAGCTCGAGCGAGGGCGTCAATGTCCACCGGTCCTGCAGCCAGAGTGCGAAGGTACGGGTGCGGCCGCGCGCCGACTGCACCAAGGCGCCGGGCGGCCCACGCAGCCAGTCGGCCGTCGAGAAGCGGTCGCTGGCGAGCCGGTAGAGATCGAGATGAGCGCCGAAGCTGAGGTCGGTCGCAGCGCTTTCGCCGCGATGCCAGCGGCCGACCCAATCGAAGGTCCGCCACCCGGTCCCGTCGAGCCGCACGATCGAGCCGGCGCCGCCGCTCGCCGCACTCGGTAAGGCCGTCGCGGGAATGCGCTGCCGGTCGCGGCCGAAATCGTAGAGGCTGGCGATCGCGCGCCACTGGAAGGCGCCGCCGCTCTGCTCCAGCGTCAACGCCTGCATCCAGTGCCGCTCGTCCAGCCGATAGACATTGTTCGAGAAGGCGGTCGCCGGGATCGTCACCGCCCGGCCGTCGATATTGACGGTCCCCGCATAGACCGGGGCGCTGCCGGAACGAAGCCAGGTCTCCGCCCGCGCGTCGGTGTCGTTGAGGAACAGCCCGCCGCGCCAGGTCAGCCGCAGGCGCGGATTGAGGTCGAAGGCGAGCTTGAGCTTGAGATTGTCCCGGTCCTGCCGCTCGAAGCCGCCGGCGCCGATCACATAGATCGGCGCGCCGGCGCGGTTGCGGTCGGCGAAGGCGCCGGCGACCGGCGTACCGGCCGCGCTCGCGCCTGCGGGCCTGGCCACGGTGACGTAAACGAGTGGCTGGCTGTCGCTGGAGACATGATCGGCGGCCACCAGCCAGGCGAAGCGGCCGGCGCGGCCGCCCCAGCTTGCTTGCGCCTGCACCGCGGGGAAAGTCCCCGACGTGCCATATTGGCGGAAATGCTGAATGCTGGTGCCGAGGCTCAGCGATCCTTCCGCGCGCTCCGGCACGGGCGTCGTGAGATTGACCACGGCCCCGATCGCATTGCCGGGATAGGCCGCGGAGAAGGGCCCGTAGAGCACGTCGATCCGCTCGATCTCGCCGGGCGAGACCATCCCCCAGCGCGGCGAGGCGAAATTGTTGTTGTTGCCGATCAAGGCCGAGAGCAGCACGCCGTCGGCATAGATCAGGCTTCGCGCGCTCGCGCCGACGCCGGAGGTGCGGGTGGCGAGCGGCGCCTGGGTGTCGCCGATATGGCGTTTGCGCACCAGCAGGCTCGGCAAATAGCGCAGGCCGTCCTCGACATTGACGACGTTGGTCGTCTCCCGAATCCGTTCGGCATCGCGCGATTCCACCGTCGCCGGCGGCTGCTCGAGAGCATCGGCGCGCCGGCCGGTGACGACGATCGGCGGCTCGGTCTCATCGTCCGATAGCGCGTAGGCCGGCGTGGCCGCGCAGCAGCTCGCCAGAAGAATAGGCGCGGCCAGCCGGCGCGCGCGAATATAGGACATGTGGTTCACCCGTCGCTGG
>JAFAZM010000254.1 GCA_019239785.1 Sphingomonadaceae bacterium | reverse complement strand
AGGCAGGGGCGCGCGCGAGGTCGATGCGGCCGGGCTCGCTGTGGCCCCCGGCTTCATCAACATGCTGAGCTGGTCCACCGAATCCCTGATCCAGGACGGGCGCAGCCAGAGCGAGATCCGCCAGGGCGTCACGCTGGAGGTGATGGGCGAAGGCGATTCGATGGGGCCGCTCAACCCGGTGATGAAGCGGCTCGCGCTCTCCCGCCAGGGCGACATCCATTATCCGATCAGCTGGACGACGCTCGGCCAATATCTGGCTTTCCTGCAGCGCCGCGGCATCGCCCCCAACGTCGCGAGCTTCGTCGGCGCCGCGACCGTCCGCGTCCACGAGCTCGGCGAAGGCGACGTCGATCCGAACCCCGCCCAGCTCGCCCGGATGCGGGCTTTGGTCCGCCAGGCGATGGACGAAGGCGCGCTCGGCGTCGGCAGCGCCCTGATCTACGCGCCGGGCAGCTTCGCCGAGACCGACGAATTGGTCGCCCTGGTCAGCGAGGCGGGCCGCTGCGGCGGCATGTATATCAGCCATATGCGCTCGGAAGGGGACCGCCTGCTGCAGTCGGTCGACGAACTGATCGAGATCGCCCGCCGCGCCCACGCACCCGCCGAAATCTACCATCTGAAGGAGAGCGGCCGCGACAATTGGAGCCGGCTGCCCGAGGTGATCGCGCGGGTCGAGGCCGCGCGCGCGCGTGGCCTCAGGATCAGCGCCGACATGTACACCTATACGGCGGGCGCGACCGGGCTCGACGCGGCGATGCCGCTCTGGGTCCAGGCCGGCGGCCGCGAGGCCTGGATCGCCCGGCTTCGCGATCCGGCGATCCGCGCCCGCGTCGCCGCCGAGATGGATCGGCCGGGCGTCGGCTGGGAGAATCTGTTCCGCGGCGCCGGCCCGGAAGGGATGCTGTTCAGCGATTTCCGTAACCCGGCGCTGCGGCGCTATGTCGGCCATACCCTCGCCGAGGTCGCCCGCGAGCGCGGCAAGTCGCCCGAGGAGACGGCGATGGACCTGGTCGTCGAGGACGGCAGCCGGGTCGGCACGATCTACTTCCTGATGAACGAGGACAATGTCCGCCGCCAGGTCCAGCTCCCCTGGGTCAGCTTCGGCTCGGACGCGGCCAGCGTCGCGCCCGAGGGCGTCTTCCTCAACGAGCATCCGCACCCGCGCACCTACGGCAATTTCGCGCGGCTGCTCGGCCATTACGTCCGCGACGAGCATCTGGTGCCCCTGCCCGAAGCGATCCGCCGGCTGACCTCGCTTCCGGCGACCAATCTCGGCATCGGCCGGCGCGGCGCGCTCCAGCCCGGTTTTTATGCGGATCTCGCCATCTTCGATCCCCGCACGATCGCCGACCGCGCGACCTATGCGCAGCCGCACCAATATGCCGTCGGCATGCGCCACGTCTTCGTCAATGGCGTCCAGGTCCTGCGTGACGGCGAGCCCACCGGGGCGACGCCTGGGCGCTTCGTGCATGGGCCGGGGTGGCATCGCTGCCATTGATCGTTTGAAGGAAAGAAAAAGACCCTCACCCTGCCCTCTCCCGCGAGCGGGAGAGGGTAAGAAAGGGACGACCCGCGCGGGCGCGCCCCTTCTCCCGCGCGCGGGAGAAGGTTGGGATGAGGGTCTTCTTCTTTTTAGACAGGCCCACGCCTCCAATCCGCCCGAGGAAGAAATTGCTCTTCTCCGGGTTTGGCGCAGATGGATCATGCCTTCCACCTCGCGATCCGCTCGCCAAACCCAGTCTCAACTTGCCACGGACCCCCGAAGCGGCGTAGCGCGTGGTAGGGCGTACGGGGGCGTCCGGCTGAAAGGAAAGCCGCGTGGATCCAAGCCCCGTCCTTGCCCTGTCCGGGAACCTTTTCTCCGCGTTGTCATCGGAATGGATTACGCCGCTGACGCAGGGAGGAGCCTGAGGTGGCCGACCGCCGCGCCTATATCAACGCCGTTGCGGGGGTCGTGCCCGAGCACGACGTGCACCGCCTCTTCATCGACTGGGCCGAGGGCCAGGTCGAGGATCCGCGGATGCGCAGATTGTTCATGCGCATGGCCGAGCGCTCCGGGATCGAGCATCGCTGGTCGGTGCTCGAACCGGCGCCGGGGGGACGGCCGCACAATCAGGAGGGGGGCTTCTATCATCCCGCAATGCCGCCGACCTCGACCCGGATGCAGCGCTACGCGAAGGAGGCGCCGGAGCTTGCGCTGCGCGCGATCGAGCGGCTGCGCGCCCAGGTCCCGCTCGACGGCATCACCCATCTCGTGGTCGCGAGCTGCACCGGCTTCGTCGCCCCGGGCATCGACCAGATCATCGCCCGCCAGCTTGGCCTCGACAATGTCGAGCGCACCCTGGTCGGCTTCATGGGCTGCTATGCCGCGGTCTGCGCATTGCGGACCGCCCACCATATCGCCCGCTCCCAGCCCGGCGCGCGCGTGCTCGCGGTGACGCTCGAGCTCTGCACCCTGCATTTGCAGGAGACGCAGCAGCTCGAGCAATTGCTCGCAATGCTCCAGTTCAGCGACGGCGCCGGCGCGGCCCTGATCACCTCCGAGCCGGGCGGCTTCGAGATGAGCCATCTCTTCTCGCTCGCGCTCGAGGAATCGGCGGAATTGATCCAGTGGAAGATCGGCGACACCGGCTTCGAGATGACCCTGTCCGGCGAGGTGCCGGCCCGGATCCAGCATGCGCTGGAGAAAGACGAGGTGCGCGCAATCCTCTACAATGGCTGGGGCGCGAACGAGATCGACAGCTGGGCCGTCCATGCCGGCGGCCGCTCGATCCTCGACGCGGTCGAGAAGGGGCTCGAGCTGCCGCAGGGCGCCCTGTTCGCCTCGCGCGACATCCTCGCCCGCTACGGCAACATGTCCTCCTCGACCCTGATGTTCGTCCTCTCCGAGCTGATCGGCCGGCCGGACGTCGGCAAGGGCGTGGCGCTCGCCTTCGGCCCCGGCCTTGCCGCGGAGGGCTTCCATTTCGAGCGGGCCGATTGAAGCGAGTGGAGGAAACCGCGAACCCGCTCATCCTGAGTAGCCGGTGAGCTTGTCGAAACGGCGTATCGAAGGACGCACGGCGTTCGAGCGGTCCTTCGATACGGGCCTTCGCCAGGCTCAGTCCCTACTCAGGATGAGCGGATGAATTGCAGCCTATGCCGCCGTGCCCAAGGGCCGTCGCATGCATGAAGTCTCCGCGCTGATCGTCGGCGGCGGTCCCGCCGGCGCATCGGCGGCGATCACTTTGGCGCGGGCCGGCGCGATGCCGGTGCTGGTCGAGCGCTGCCCCGGCGAGCGCGACCTGGTCTGCGGCGGCTTCCTCGGCTGGGACGCGATCGCGGCGCTGCAGCGGCTCGGGCTCGATCCGGCGCGGCTCGGGGCGCGGCCGATCACGCGGCTGCGGCTGGTCTCCCGCGAGCGCGTCGTGGAGGCCGACCTGCCCCGTCGGGCGGCCGGCCTCTCCCGCCGCCGGCTCGACGCGGCCCTGCTCGCAATGGCGGAGGAAGCGGGCGCGGCGGTGCTGCGCGGCCGGACCGCGCGCGCGCTCGACGGCAACTGCCTGCGGCTCGACGGCGGCGAGGAGATGGAGGCGGAAGCGATCTTCCTCGCCACCGGCAAGCACGAATTGCGCGGCGCCGCCCGCGCGATCGGCGACCGGCCGGTCTCGGTCGGCCTGCGGGCGGCGCTGCCGGAGCTGCCGGACCTCGCCGGCACGATCGAGCTGCATCTGTTCGACGGCGGCTATGCCGGCCTGCTGGCCCAGGAGGATGGCGCGACCAATCTTTGCCTGACCGTCACCCGCACGCGCATGGCCGATCCGGAAAGCCTGCTCGCCGCCTTGGTCGATGAAGCGCCGCTGCTCGGCGAGCGGATCGGCCCGGACCTGCCCTCGCGCTGGGAGGCGGTGGCCGGCGTGCCTTATGGCTGGCGCACGGAGGCGACGACGCCCGGCTGCTACCGGCTCGGCGACCAGGCCGCGGTGATCGCCAGCCTCGCCGGCGACGGCATCGCCATCGCTTTGGCGAGCGGCGCCGCCGCCGCCCATTGCTGCCTGGCAGGGGAGGGGGCCGAGGCCTATCAGCGCAATTTCGCCCGCCGTGCCGCGCGGCCGATCGCGATCGCCGAGGCGCTGCGGAGATTCGCGGCCAGAGGGAAGCGGCGGCGGCTGATGATGGGCTTGGCGGGTGTCCCGGGCCTGGCGAAAGCCGCGGCTCGGCTCACCCGCATCGGATGAGATTGGGCATCCAAACCTCGACCGTTCGGGCTGAGCTTGTCGAAGCCCTCTATTTCTCTTCTGCCGCGAGCAAGAAAAGCCCTTCGACAGGCTCAGGGCGAACGGAGAGTGTGTCCCCCATGCTGCGCTTCTCGTCTTACCGTCCCGTCACCGCCGCCGGCGCGTCGGTCCGCCACTGGCCGGATTGGGCATGCTCCTCGCGGACGTTGGAATCGGGCAGGTTGGTCGCGGTCCAGCGCGTCTGCTGCGGGATGTCCGAGGGCGGGGGCGCCGGCGCCGCGGCGCGGGCCGGGGCGAAGGAAGCGGCCGCGGTCGCGGCGGCGAGCTCGGGCGCAAGCCCCTCGGCGCGGCGCACGGCCATGATGAAGGTCGGGTGCGGCAGCGGCTCGCTGCCCGAATAGGCGTCGGAGAAGGATCCCGGCGCGCCGGCGAGGCCCGGCAGCCGGTAGAAGATGTGCGCGCCGATCGTCGCAGTCTTGACCAGCTGCGGCGCCCAGGCGGGGAACACCGCATTGGTGTGATAGTGCGTGGAAAGGCCGACCGGCGCATAGGTGCGCCCGGCCAGCGCCTCGGCGGCGATCCGCTGCGCCGTCGCCCAGGCGGCACCGCCCGGCTGCACCGCTAGCGCGCCGTCGCAGGTGAAGGTGAACTGGCAGCCGCCGCCGGGCCGCTGCGGCCCCTGGTAGACGACGCCGCAGACGCTGTTCGGCCAGGCCGGGTTGCGGACCCGGTTGAGCACGACCTGGGCGACCGCGCGCTGGCCGTCTTCGCTCTCCGAGCGCGCCTCGTAATAGACCGCCTGGGCGAGGCAATCCTGGGAGCGCATCCGGTCGAGCGGGGTGCGGCCGGCGAAGACGTAGGAGGCGGCCGGCTGCAGTGCCCCGCCGGCGATCGGCAGCTCGGCATTGGCGCGCAGCGCCTGGTCGCCGACCAGGAAGGCGAGACCGGGGCCGACATTGTTGCCTTCGCCCGCAGCCGCGGCGGTCAGCGGCGAGGGCGCGGTGAAGGACTGGATCTCGGCCTGGGTCAAAGCGACCTCGCCGGGCCTGGCCATGGTCGCGGGCACGCAGGAGGCGGCGGGGATCAGCAGCACGAGCCCGGCCCAGGCGCCGCGGCAGCGCCGGATCAGCCTCGCAATGTGAACGCCTGGATACATGCCCGCTTTTCCGCCCGAAACGAGGCCTCTCGAGGCGCAGATAATCGATCTGCGGGCGCTTCGCCCCCCTCCATTTCGGCGCGTCCCAATAGGGGACAGAGGTGGAGGATTGATTACCGGCGGCCGATTCCACACGCCCGGCTCTACCCTGGTCGAGAGGCTGCCGCGCTTCGTCGAACCGGGCGCGCATTGGCCGAAATCAGGCGCATGATGGTCGAAAGCAGGAGGCGAAGGAGGCGCGCAACGGCGAAACGCGCTGCAGCGGCCCGTACGGCGAAGGTTCCCCCGCCGAACCGCACGGGCCGCAAACCCCGAACCCACGGCCGCCCCCGGCCGGAACAGGAGCTTGTGTGATGAATGTCCGTTCGACCCTCCTCGCCTTGGCCGCCACCGCGGCCGCGACGCTCACCCTGACGGTCGCCGTTGCGCCGGCCGCGGCCCAGGCCGTATCGACCTCCGTCACGATCCAGGTGCCCTATAGCGATCTCAACCTCGCCAGCCCGACCGGCCGCGCGGCGCTCGATCGCCGCGTCTTCCGCGCCGCGACCCTCGCCTGCGGCCAGGACATGCGCGACCTCAACATGTCGTTGCTGAGCCGCGCCTGTCGCGACGACGCGATCGCCGCCGCCCGCGGCCAGCGCGAGGCCGCTTTGCGCAGCGGCGTCGATTATGCGAGCGCGCGTTCGAGTGTGAGCCAAGCTGCGTTCTGAGCCCACCGAAGCAGCAAGGCTCCGTTGGGAGGCGGCGATGCCCCATCGCCGCCTCCCTTTTATTTTCGATTGCACTTGCGCTGTTGAGTGTTGGGTATGCGGAACCTGATTACCGCGTGGGCAACGTTCTCGAACAACTCCAATACACTTGACTCATTGAGTAATCGGAAGATGATGCCCGCCACCAAAGGGGGGAATTCCATGAAAAAACTCAGCGTGGCTGTGTGCCTGTTCGCGTGCCTCGGCTCAACCGCGGCGATCGCCCAGACTTCAGGAGCCGCAACTCCTGCGGCTGCACCCGCGGCTCCGGCCCCCGCTCAGGCGGTTATGGTGCTTCCGACGTCTCCGTCCAGCAACTCAATGCTGCCGCGGGGCACGCCCATTCGCCTCCGCACCCTCCAGCAGCTTCATTCTCAGGAAAACCGCGTCGGCGACCGTTTCGACCTCGAGGTGGCCGAGGATGTCATGTTGAACGGAATTGTAATCATCCCCCGCGGCAGTCGCGCCAACGGCGAGGTCACGCGGATCCGCCGGAAAGGCATGTGGGGCCGCTCCGGTCGTATTGAAACGCGGCTGCTCTCGGTCCAGGCGAATGGTATCACGATCCCGATCAGCGGGGCCGTCAGCGAGCATGGCGACACCGGGACCGCCGGCGTGGTGGCCTCGATCGTTGTGCTGCCGGTGGCGGGGTTTTTCGTAACCGGGACGAGCGCCATCTTGCCGGTTGGCACCGGCTTCAACGCGACGACCGACTCCGACGTGCCGCTCGTCATACCTGACGGAGCTCGCCCTGCGCCGCAAGCTCTGGTGGTGCCGGCAAGCGCACCGCACTGAGCGCTGAAGCTATTGGATCGCAGTCGTGGGGCCGCTTCGGGCGGCCCCTTTTTTTGCCGTGGGCAGCTCGAACATCGTCGTGAGGAAAGGTGGACGAAATGGCGTTCCGTCACAGGGGAAGGGCGAGCTCAGCGCCCCGCGAACTTCTTCACGTCGTCGACATAGGACCGGCCGATCCGCTGCTCGCCGCTGTCGGAGAGGCGGGCGGTCCAGTGGCCGGCCTCGTCGCGGAACAGGCCGGTGATCGTGTCGCGGCGGAGGATCACCGAGCGGTGGACGCGGATGAACAAAGCCGGGTCGAGATCCTCCTCGAGCTTGCCGATCGTGCGGTGGATCAGCCAGGAGCGCGCGCCGACATGGAGCCGCATATAGTCGCGCTCGGCGGTGACGCGGTGGATGTCCGAGGCGGAGATCCGCACCAGCCCATTATGGTCGGGCACCCAGAATTCCTCGACATGCCCGGTGTCGGGCCTGGCCTCGCGGCGGCCGCCGGCGAGATGGTCGCGGACCCGGGCGAGCGCGCGCTCCAGCCGGGCCGGATCGACCGGCTTCATCAGATAGTCGATCGCGGCGACGTCGAAGGCGGCGACCGCGAAATTGTCGAAGGCAGTGACGAAGATCACTACCGGATCGACATCGCTCTCGGACAGCGCGCGGGCGACGTCGATTCCGTCCATCCCCGGCATCGCGATGTCGAGCAGGACGACGTCGGGCGAGACCGCCTCGGCGATCCTGAGCGCGCCCTCGCCGTCATTGGCGGTGCCGACCAGGGTGACCCCCTCGACCCGCGCGAGCAGCAATTGCAGCCGCTCGACCGCGAGGGGCTCATCGTCGACCACGAGGACCTTGATCGGCGTTGCTTCAGGCATTCCTGATCACCGGCATGTAGATGTGGACGGTATAGCCGCCGTCGGGATCGGGGCCGGCGAGGCAGCCGGCGCGGGCGGCGTAGCGGGTGCCGAGGCGGTCGCAGACATTCTTGAGGCCGACTCCGGTGGAGCCGCCCTCGTCCTCCGCGGCGGCGAGGATCTCGCCATTGTCCTTGACCTTGATGTGCAGCCGGCCGGCCTCCTCATAGGCGCTGATCCGGACGGTCACCGGCTTGCGCGAGCGGGCGACGCCATATTTGACCGCATTCTCGACGATCGGCTGCAGGATCAGCACCGGCACCCGCGTCGAGAGCAGGGCGTCGGGCACGTCGACCTCGACATGGAGCCGGTCGGGAAAGCGGATCTGCTCGATGTCGAGATAGAGGCGCTGCAGCTTGATCTCCTCGTCCAGGCCGACGTCGGCGGTCGGATCGGCCGAGAGCGTCGCGCGGAAGAAGGTGGAGAGGTTCATCAGCATCCGCTCGGCGGTGTCGGTCTTCTTCGAGAGGATGAGCGAGGAGAGCGAGTTCAGGGTGTTGAACAGGAAGTGCGGGTTGATCTGGTAGCGCAGCGCCCGCAATTGCGCCTCCTGCGCCTCTCGGGCGAGCATCGCGCTGTGCCGGTCGGCGGCGCGCAGCTGCCTGGCATAGCTCATCGCGACGTAGAGCGCGGCCCAGGCGGCAAACAGGAAGTACCAGCTCAAGGCCCCTTCGAGCACGGAGCGCCAGAGCATCTCCAGCGCCGACATGCCGTGCATCGAATCGTCGTTCTTGGCGGCGTCGAGCGGCGCGTAGACGTAGAAGATGAAATAGTTGAACGCGGCGAACAGGGCCGCGGCCGGCAGGCAGAGGATGCCGGCGAGGGTCGCCTTCACCGCCAGGCTCCGCCGCGCCACGATCCGCATCGCCAGATAGACGAGGAAGGTGATCGCGCAACCGACCGCCGCCGCGACCGTGCGCCGGCCCAGCATCTCCCAGAAATTGGGGAACTGGACGATCACCGCGCGGGCGGTGACCAGCGCCATGTAGACCAGCCAGAAGGCGGCGATCGACTTCAGCGCGAGGCCGAGATCCGGCAGCCGCCGGACCTCGCTTTGGGATAGGGACCTGTCCATGCCGCCTGTTAGCGCAGGGGCGGTCCAAAAGCCTTCCACCTCCCCGTCGTTCGCAGAAAGCGCGGGCGCGTTGGTCGAAAATCCGGGCAAAGGGCGCCGGTAGCCGGAGGCGTCGGCCTCGCCGAGCAAGGGCGCCGAATCGTCGCCGCCTGCCCCGTTCTGTTGTTTCCTGCTCACCGATTCTCGCCCACCCCGCGCCGTCTTAGCATGCCGGATTCGCCGCCGTCACGGGGCCGGAACAGCGCGAACCGCGGCGACCGCGCTCATTCCGTCAGCGCAAGGACCGCGCTTTTCCGCCGATCCGCCCCGCCGCCCTGTTGCCGTTCGGCGACAGTCGGGCGCTCCGTATTTCTTCCGGCTCGTTTTGCGATTGCGAGCCCCTCAGAACTCTGATTCAATTCTGAACGGGGAGCGGGGTTTTGGTTAACTGGTTGGTAAGCCGAACCAGTGCATGATCCCGCTGGCAAAGGAGAGTGGGGTCATGAGTACCAGGACTCGGCCCGCCAATGGTGCGGCGGCGCTGGCAGAGATGCGGGAGTTCGCAGGCTTCGGCAAGGGCACGCAGCGTTACATCCGCCGCGGGCTCGATATCGGCCTCGGCCGCCGCGATGCGGTGAAGCGCTGGTCGCGCGATCCGGCCGAAGCCGCCGCGATCCGCGCCCAGGAGCGCATCTACGCCCGCCTCGACCATATCCGTTCCTACGTTCCGGACGACAGCGGCCTCGATGCGATGGAGCCGCTGATGACGCCCTTGATCACGATGACAGCGTTCGATCTCGGCCAGGACCGGTTGCCCTGCTTCGCCTCCTACCGCTTCCTCTACGAGCGGCTGATCGGGGCGAGCGTGCGCCCCTGGCTGCCCGCCGCCTTCTGCGCCGCCTCGGCGCTGCCCCATCTCCATCCCGACCGCCGGCGCACCCTGCTCCAGTCGATCAGCGAGGCCGCCGCGACCGCGCCCGGCTGGTCGAACCGCGAGCCGGTCTTCTTCCCCGAATGGGTCGAGAAGGTCGACACGACGGTCGTCCAGTAAGCCAAGGTTCCTAGAGCGACTGCGGCGGGCCTTCGGCCCGCCGCTTTCTTTTTGGGCCCATGGGGCTGCTCAGCAGGGCCCGCCCAGGTAAATGGGCTCCTCGCCCCAAGCTACCATGTTGACCATGATCACTGGCGGAGTGACGCGGGTGTCGATCGCGAACCGGCTCGTCGGTGACGACGTGGCGGCCGCGTCGTCATCCGTCAAAAAGAAGCCGGGCGCCACATCGAGATAAGCCCCGTCGCGGTTGGCTCGAGCGCTCAGATGCACGCGGTGGACCGGTGTGAAATGGTTGGGGCTCGGCGCCGGCTCGGGCGTAAGGATGATGCCGTCCTCCCCGCGAACTCTCAGGATCGGCTTGCCGCTCTCGGCATAATAGCAGCCGTCCCGAAGCGCGAATGGTTCGCTTCGGTCGCATCCCGCCAACAGAATCGACAGAGCGATTGCCGCCGCAATGGCCCTCATCTCGACATCTCGATCGCCTTCCGCATCGCGAGCAGCGCCCTGGACCGGTTACGGGCCTACAATGCTAGCGCCGTATGACGGCACCGCAAATCCCGACCTTCGCGGTGATCGAGCCGGCTGCGTCGGCATGAAGTTGATCCTGGCGGTGTGACCCTTGCGCTGATTGAAACACCCCTTCGCTCGAGGCGGAGGGTTCCTGGCAGGCGGGCTATCCGAGCCTGTCCACCAATTCCTCCGCAAAGGCGGTCAGCGTGTCGTCGCGGGCGCCCATCACGATCAGCCGGTCGCCCGGCCGGGCCAGCTCAAGCAGCCGCGCCGCGCAGGCTGCGCGATCGGGCACATGCTCCGCCTTCCGCCCACTCGCGACGATGCCGGCGACAATGTCGCCGCTGCCGACCTCGCGGCTGGTGGTGCCGCCATAATAGACCGGATCGGGCATGATCAGCACGTCCTCGTCGCCCATGTTGGCGGCGAAGCCGGCGATCAGCTCCTCCTTCATCGTGCGCAGCGGGCCGTAGCCGTGCGGCTGGAAGAAGAGCAGCAGCCGCCCGGGGAAAGCGTGCAGGGTGCGCAGGGTCGCCGCGATCTTGTCGGGATTGTGCCCGAAATCGTCGATCACTCTGACCCCGCCGGCCTCGCCGACCAGCTCGAAGCGGCGGCGCAGGCCCGCGAAGCCGGCGAGCGCCTTCGCCCCTTCCGCGAGCGGCACGCCGACCGCTTCCGCCGCCGCCAGAGCGGCCAGCGCATTCTCGGCATTGTGGCGGCCCGGGACGGCGAGCCGCACCGGCACCTCGCCGGCTTTGAACGAGATGGCGAACTCCTCC
>JAFAZM010000278.1 GCA_019239785.1 Sphingomonadaceae bacterium | reverse complement strand
CCGTCGCTGGAGGCCGGCACGGCCCAGTGGATCCGCTCGAGCTCAGCGGAGTGCGGGCGGTCCCGTGGCGGGCGGGTGGGAGGCTGGGAGTCGGAATGGCGCCAGCAACGGATCGGGCCAGGCCACGGCGGCCGGGACGGGGACAGGCGGTGCCGACGAGAAAACAGGCTGGGCGGAGAGTAGGCCCGGCGCCGACAGCGCAGCATAGGGGCATGGCGCCGAGTCGCTGGTGCCTTTCGGATGGTGACCCGCATGATGCGGGCTTTGATGCCCCGCCGTGGCGACAATGCCCGGGCAGGGGATCAGCAGCGGCGCCCCGGCCTCGGCCGCGCCAAGCATGTAGCCGGACGGGATCCAGGCCTGGAAGAGGAAGGACAAGGCGAGCAGCGCCAGCGCCAACGGGCGGCATCGGCCTCGCATCCTGGTCCCCTGCGTCACGCCGCCCCCATAGGCCCGCGCACTGTCGAGGGGAAGCGCAAGCGAGCGTCTCGCGGTCGCGTTGACGCGACGCCGAACCGGGCCTAACCCCTCGCGGCTCATGGCCACCTATCTCGATTTCGAAAAGCCGGTCGCGGAGCTCGAGGCGCGGATCGCCGAGCTGCGGGAGACCGCTTCGGCCGGCGAGCCCAATATCGAAGCGGAGATCGCCCGGCTCGAGGAGCGCGCGGCGCGGCAGCTGCGCGACACTTATGCGCGGCTGACGCCCTGGCAGAAGACCCAGGTCGCGCGTCATCCCGAGCGGCCGCACTTCGTGGACTATGTCGCGGCTTTGGTGGAGGATTTCGTCCCGCTCGCCGGCGACCGCAATTTCGCCGACGACAGCGCGGTGATCGGCGGCCTCGGCCGGATCGGCGGCCGCCGCGTCGTGCTGATCGGCCAGGAGAAAGGCGACGACACCGCCACCCGCCTCAGGCACAATTTCGGCATGGCGCGGCCGGAGGGCTATCGCAAGGCGATCCGGCTGATGGACCTGGCCGACCGCTTCGGCCTCCCGGTCGTCACCCTGGTCGACACGCCCGGCGCCTTCCCGGGCGTGCAGGCGGAGGAGCGCGGCCAGGCCGAGGCGATCGCCCGAGCAACCGAGAAATGCCTGGAGATCGGCGTGCCGCTGGTGACCGCGATCACCGGCGAGGGCATGTCGGGCGGCGCGATCGGCATCGCCGCCGCCAATCGCGTGCTGATGCTGGAGCATTCGATCTACGCGGTGATCTCTCCGGAAGGCTGCGCCTCGATCCTCTGGCGCACCGCCGACAAGGCGGCCGACGCGGCCGAGGCGATGCGGGTCACCGCCGCCGACCTCAGGCAATTGGGCGTGATCGACCGGATCGTCTCCGAGCCGGTCGGCGGCGCCCATCGCCATCCGGCCGAAGCGATCGCAATGCTCGGCGAGGCGCTCGGCGAGGAGCTGGACGGGCTGGCCGGCCTCGCCCGCAGCGAGCTGCGCGCCCAGCGCCGGCAGAAATATCTCGATCTCGCTTAGGCCCAAATCCTCCCCTGAAAGGGGAGGGGAACCAGGCGAAGCATGGTGGAGGGGTGTCAGCGTGTGAGGACGATCTCCAACGCTGATACCCCACCACCACCGCCTTCGGCGGCGGTCCCCCTCCCCCTCAGGGGGAGGATTTGTTCTGGCCCCGCCGGCCCGTGGCCCAACGAAAAGGGCGGCGGAATTGCTTCCGCCGCCCCTTCGTTGCTCCTCTGATCGGCGAAGCTTACTTCATCGCCGAAGAGACGTTGTTGAAGGTCGACTTGAGGCTGGTGCCGAGGCCCTGCATCGCGGTGATGGCGGCGACGGCGATCAGGGCGGCGATCAGACCATATTCGATGGCGGTCGCGCCCTTGCTGCTCTTGATCAGCTTACGAATGAACTGCATTTCCGGTCTCCTTGGTTCCACGTCCTTGCGGAAGTCCACACTTCCTCGCCGCCCGCGCTTGGTTCTGGGTCGACTAGGGTCGGGCATAAGGGAGGGAGGTTGAGAAACATTTAATGCGGGGCCGTCCCAGGGACCCGAAAAGCCGCAGCTTTCACGAAAAAGGCGGCGGAATCGCTTCCCGCCGCCCGTTCCGCATTTCCGCGAAGAATTACTTCATCGAGGACGAAACGTTGGTGAAGGTGGAGTTGAGGCTGCTGCCCACGCCCTGCATGGCGGCGATGGCGGCAACCGCGATCAAGGCGGCGATCAGGCCATATTCGATGGCGGTGGCGCCCTTTTTGTTGCTTAGAAGCTTACGAATGAACGACATTTCCGGTCTCCCACGATTCCAATCGCCGAGAGGCCAGGATGTCCAAGGCCCGCCCTTCCGGCGAGAGCGAGGTTTCCGCTTGTTGGGTTGAGAAACAATTAATCCGGGGAGCCGATTTGCCGCAGCAGGCGGCGAAAAATCGAGGCGGGCTCAGGTGTTGTTCCGGACCTCGCTGGAAACATTGTTCCACATGCCCGAGGTGACCTGGCCGACGGAGACGACCCCGGCGATCATGGCGAGGAAGATCAAGGCGAGGATCAGCCCATATTCGACGGCGGTTGCGCCGCGCCGATCCCGCATGACCTCCAGGATATGCCGCATTCCATCCGTCCCCTTCTTGTTCCGGGTGCCATAATCGGTCACGCTTAAGGAAATCCTACCGCGAGGCCTCCACTTGCAAAAAAATCCGACAATGACGGTGGTGGCGGCAGCGCTCGCAGGCGCGGACGGACGGGTGCTGCTGCAGCAGCGGGCACCGGGCCGGGCGATGGCGGGGCTCTGGGAATTCCCCGGCGGCAAGGTGGACGAAGGCGAGCCGCCGGAGGCGGCGCTGGCGCGCGAGCTCGAGGAGGAACTCGGCATCGCGGTCGATCCCGCCGACCTCGCGCCCGCCTGCTTCGCAAGCGCGCCCCTCGGCGAGCGCCATATGATCCTGCTCCTCTATCTCTGCCGGCGCTGGCAGGGTGAGCCGCGGCCGCTCGATGCCAGCGCGCTCCGCTGGGAGTTGCCGGCGGCGATGCGCGGCCTGCCCATGCCGCCTGCCGACGCGCCACTGATCGAGCTGCTGGAAGCCTTGCTGGAGCGGGCCGGATGAGCGAGGGCCGGCTGCGCCTGCCGGCGATGACGATCGCCCTGCTCTACCTCTTCGTCTCCGTGGTCGCGCTCGTCACCATGCTCGGCGACCCCTATCAGATGGATTTCGTCGCCTATTGGGCGGCGGCGCAGCTCGCGCTCGACGGTAATCCGGCCGGCGCCTACGCGCTCGACGTGCACCGTGCGGTGGAGCTCTCGGCGATCCAGCTGCGCGGCGCCCTGCCTTTCTCCTATCCGCCCTGCTTCCTGCTCTTGCTCGCCCCGTTCGGCCTGCTCGCTTATCCGGTCGCGGCCTTCGACTGGGTGCTGCTGAGCTTCGCCGCCTATGGCGCGGCGCTGCGGCGCTGGGCGCCAGCCATGCCCTGGCTCGCTTTGTCCTTCCCGCCGCTGCTGGTGAACGTGGTCACCGGCCAGGCGGGCTTGCTGGTCGCGTCCCTCTTCATCGGCGCGATGGCCTTGCTGCCGAAAAGGCCGCTGCTCGCCGGCCTGCTGCTCGGCCTGCTGGTGGTGAAGCCGCAGCTTGGGCTGGTGGTCCCGCTCGTGCTGATCGCAGGGCGGGAGTGGCGGGCGATCGCCGGCGCCGCGGCCGCCGCTTCCGGGCTCGTCCTGCTCAGCCTGCTCGTCTTCGGCTGGAGCCCATGGTCGGCCTGGCTCGGCAATGCCGGGCTGATCGCCGCGATCGCAAGCGAGGGCCTCGCCGGCTGGCACCGTATGGCCAGCGTCTACGGCGCGCTACGCCTGGTCGGGGTGCCGTCGCTCCCGGCCTGGCTGGTCCATGTTGTGGTGGCGCTCGCCGCGGCGGCCGCGGCCGGCTGGGCCTGGTATCGCAAGGCCCCGCTGGAGGCGCGGGCCGGCGCGCTCGCCGCCGCGACCGCGCTCGCGAGCCCCTATCTCTTCGTCTACGACACCTTGCTGCTGGTCGTGCCCTTCCTCTGGCTGGTCGGCCGCGGCCGGCATCTGGCGCTGCTGGGCCTCGCCTGGGCGATCCTTTTCCTGGCTCTGGTCCAGGTGGCCGGCTGGAGCGGCGGGCCCAACCTGATGCCGCTGGCGCCGATCATCCTGCTCGGGCTGATCCTCTGGGAGACGCGTCAGCCCCGGGATTTGAGCGCGTCGGCCAAAGAGACCGAGCCGCTGCCGCGCGCCGCCGCTTTGGGCTGATCGGGGCCGGGCGCCCAGCCCATCATATGAACGATCTCGAACCGTTCGACCGTGCCGCCTTCCGCCTCGAAATCCGCCCGCGCGGCGGCGAGGCCGCGCCGGCCGAAGGGGCGGAGGTCGCGGGCGGCGAGGATGTTGGTGGCGCCGATCGCGCGCAGGTCGGCGACCAAAGTCTGGAACGCTGAATAGCGGACGCTGACGCCTTCGCGGTCGGCGACCGGCAAGGCGAAGCCGGCGCGGGTCAGGAGGTCGCCGGCGGCGTGCACGTCAATCTGCGGGTGGAGGCGCGGGGAGGGGGGCAGCCCTTCCGCCTCCTCCGCCGCGCGCATCGCCCGGCGCAGAAGCGGCGCGCTGCCGGCGCCGAGGAAGGCGGCGAGGAACAGGCCGTCCGGCCGCAGCGCCCGGCGGATCTGGATCAGCGCGCCCGGCAGGTCGTTGACCGTGTCGAGCGAGCCCGCGGAGACGATCAGGTCGAAGCTTTGCGGGCCGAACGGCAGCCGGTCCTCGTCGGCATCGGAGACGGTGACGGCGAGTCCCTGTTCCCGGAGCAGGCCGCCGAGCCCGGCCTCCGCGCCGAGCACGAGCGCATCGGAGAAGCTGCGCGTCACCAGGTCCAGACGCTCGATCAGCTCCTCGGCCATCCGGCGCAGCAGCCAGTCGCCACCGCTGCCGGCCGCGGCGCGGGCGCGCCGAAGCCGGCGCAAGGCGCGGTCGAACGGTCCGTCGGCGGGAGGCGAGGCGCCCATGGCGCCCGCTATAGCGTTCCGGCCCCTGTCCGCCAGCGGACAATCTGTCCGGAATCGGACATGGCGCGAAAGCCACAGATGGCCTTCCCGCTGGGGAAAAGCGCTGGCATGCCTCTTGCTGCACCGCATCGCGATGCCCATTACAGCCTTTCATTCCCGCTTCCGCTTGGCCTCGCCCCGCTTGGCCGATAAAAGCCCGGAAGCGAACAAGTGTATTGCATCACTAAAACAGTTGTGCGAGTAGAAGCCACGACGATGACCGAGCATGTTTTCGAGCCGATGCGCCGCGCGATGGTGGCGAGCCAGCTCCGCACCACCGGGGTAAACGATCCGCGCGTGGTCGAGGCGATGGGCGAGGTGCCGCGCGAGCATTTCGTGCCGCCGGAGCGGCTCGCCCTCGCTTATGCCGATGCCTTGGTGCCGCTGGTCCCGGGCCGCGCGCTCAATCCGCCGATGGCGCTCGGACGCCTGCTCACCGAGGCGCGGCTGCGCGGCCATGAGCACGCGCTCGTGATCGGCGCCGCCACCGGCTATGCGGCGGCCGTGCTCGCCCGGCTGGTCGCCTCGGTGGTCGCGGTCGAGGAGGATGACGAGCTGCTCGCCTTCGCGCGCGAGGCGCTGACCGGCACCGGCGTGGAGCTGGTGAAGGGCATGCTGACCAAAGGCGACGCCAAGGGCGCGCCCTATGATTTTATCCTGATCGACGGCGCGGTGGAGCAGGTGCCCCCGGCGATCGTCGAGCAGGTCCGCGACGGCGGCACGATCGCGCTCGCCTTGCTCGAGGACGGCGTCAGCCGGCTTGCGGCGGGGCGGGTGATCGGCGGCGCCTTCGGCGCGACCATCTTTGCCGATGCCGCGACGGCGGCCTTGCCGGGGTTCCAGAAACCCCGGACGTTCAGCTTTTGAAGACGGAGTGAGTTGATGCGGGGACGTTTGCTGGCGGCGGTCGCCTTGGCGGCGATGAGCGGGACCGCCTTTGCCCAGGCGCGGACGCCGCACCATCGGGTCGGGCACCATCGGGCCGTGCACCATCGCGCGGCACGGGCTTCGGCCCAGGTCACGACGACGACGCCCGCGCCGCCGACCGCGCGCGTGGTCGCGCCGGCGCCGATGAACGCGATGACGCCGGTCGCGACCGTCGTGCCGCAGGGCCCGCAGCAGTCGCTGCGCGAGGCCCTGGTGCGGACCTACGCCACCAACCCGACGCTGATGGCCCAGCGCCAGGCGCTTCGCGCGACCGACGAAGGCGTCGACATCGCCCGCGCCGCCGGCCGGCCGCAGGTTTCCACCAATGCCGGGCTCAACCAGGACGTGTTCACCAGCAACAGCCTCGGCGGCAACGGGCGCAATTTCACCGCCGGGGCCAATGTCAGCGTGCCTCTGTTCAGCGGCGGCCGCGTACGCAACTCCGTGCGCGCCGCCAACACGAGGGTGGAGGCAGGCCGCGCGGACCTGCGCGCGACCGAGGGCGACGTCTTCACCGACGCGGTCTCCGCCTACATGGACGTGATCCGCGACCGCTCGATCGTGCAGCTCAACGAGAACCAGGTCCGCGTGCTCGAGACCAACCTGCAGGCGACCCGCGACCGCTTCGAGGTCGGCGACCTCACCCGCACCGACGTCGCCCAGTCCGAGGCCCGGCTGGCGCTGGCCCGGAGCAGCCTCACCACGGCCGAAGGCCGGCTGCGCGCCAGCGAGGAGAATTACCGCCGCGTGATCGGCGTCAATCCGGGCGACCTTGCGCCGCCGCCGCCGCTGCCGCCGCTGCCGGCGACCCCGGACCAGGCGGAAGACGTCGCGCTCGGCAACAATGCCGATCTCGCCTCGATCGCGGCGCAGGCCCGGGCTGCCGGCTTCGACGTCGCGGTCGCGCGCGGCGCGCGGCTGCCGACCATCTCCGGGGTGAGCAGCACGCGCTACACCAACGCGCTCGGCCATGCCGACGAAGCCGCCGGACTGCCGAACGGCACCCTGCCCAACTCGACCACTTCGACCGGCATCGGCCTGTCGCTGACGCTGCCGCTCTACCAGGGCGGCGCCGCCGCCGCGCGGGTGCGGCAGGCGCAGGCGATCCGCGGCGAATTCCTCGAACGGTCGGTGGCGACCGAGCGGCTGATCATCTCCAACACCCGCGCCGCTTTCGCCTCCTACGTCGCGGCGAACGCCGCCATCCAGTCAAACACGATCGCGGTGGCCGCGAACGAGCTCGCGCTCGAAGGCACCCGCGCCGAGCAGACGGTCGGCACCCGCAACATCCTCGACGTGCTCAATGCCGAGCAGGAGCTGATCAACAGCCAGGTGGCGCTCGTCACCGCGCGCCGCGACGCCTATGTCGCCGGCTTTCAGCTGCTCAACGTGATGGGCCAGGCCGAGGCCGAGGACCTCAACCTCGACGGCGGCCCGCTCTACGATCCGCGGGTGAACTACAATCGCTATTCGAACAATTGGTCGGACTGGGACGACGGGCCGCGGATCGTGCCGGTCTCGACGCGCACTGCGCCGCCCAACTCGCGCAGCCCGGTCACAGAACCCCCGGTGACATCGCCGCAGCAATAAGTCATAACCTGCTCATCATGGGCGACATTCAGCAGGACCCGTCGATGGAGGAGATCCTCGCCTCCATCAAGCGCGTGATCGCGGAGGACGGCCGCGACTCGAGCCGGCGCGCCGCGTCGACGACGGCGCCGCGGCCGCGGCGGATCGCCCGGCCCGAGCCGACGCCCGAGGATGATGTCCTCGAGCTCGACGATCCGGTCTCCGAGGGGCCCGGGCTGCTCTCCGAGGACGCCGCCGCCGCCAGCCGGGAGCGCCTCGCCAGCCTCTCCGCCTTGCGCCAGCGCAGCGAGGCGCCGGCCGAGAGCGGCGCGCTCGAGGCGGTGGTCCGCGAGATGCTGCGGCCGATCCTGAAGGAATGGCTCGACGCCCATCTCCCGGAGATCGTCGAGGAGCTGGTCACCCGCGAGATCGCGCGGATCACGGGGCGCGACCTCTAACCTCTTCCGTCATTCAATTCTCCCGTCATTCCCGCTTTCGCGGGAATGACGGAGGAGGGGCCGGACGCTCCCCGGCGTACTGCGGCCCCGCTTGCTACACCGCGCCGGCCTGCGCTACTTCGCGCGGCCATGAACAAGCTTCTGCTCGCGGGCCTTGCGGCGCTCGCTTTCGTCCAGGCGCCGGCCGCCTCGGCCCGCCCGATCACCGCCACCGATCTCGCCACGATGCGCCGGCTCGGCTCGCCCTCGGCGTCGCCGGACGGTCATTGGGTGGTCTATCAGCTGAGCGAGACCGACCTCGCCGCGAATCGGCGCCGCAACGATCTCTTCCTGCTCGATCTCACTCATCCGGACGCGGCGGCCACCCGGATCGCCTCGACGCCGGAGCATAACGAGCACGACCCGCATTTCTCAGCGGACGGGCGCTTCATCTACTATCTGAGCGACGCCTCGGGCAGCGATCAGCTCTGGCGGGTCGCGGCCGCCGGCGGCACGCCGGAGAAGGTCACCGACTTTTCGACCGACGTCGGCGGCTATCTGCTCGCGCCCTCGGGCGACCGGATCGCGATCTGGGCCGACCGCGACATGCGGTGCACCGACATCAATTGCACCGGCTCCCCGGCCGCGCCGACGGGGCAAGGGAGCGGTCGCGTCTACGACCAGACCTTCGTGCGCCACTGGGACAGCTGGGCGGTGCCGGGCCAGCGTTCGCGCATCTTCACCTTCCCGCTGGTCGACGGCCGGCCGCAGGGCGGCGGCGTCGCGGTCTCGCCGAACCTGGTCGGCGATTCGCCGTCCAAGCCGTTCGGCGGCCCCGAGGAGCTGGCCTGGAGCCCGGACGGCCGCACCCTCTATTTCACCCTGCGCGAGGCGGGCCGGCACGAGCCCAATTCCACCAATCTCGACATCTTCGCGGTGCCGGCCGACGGCAGCGCGCCGCCGCGCAACCTCACCGCCGCCAACCGGGCGACCGACACATTGCCGTCCGTGTCGCCGGACGGCCGCTGGCTCGCTTATGTCGCGATGGCGCGGCCGACCTATGAGGCGGACCGCCAGGTGATCCAGCTCCGCAACCTCGCCACCGGCGAGACCCGCGCGCTGACCCAGGCCTGGGACCGCTCGGTGGGCTCCATCGCCTGGGCGCCGGACGGCCGTTCATTGCTGGTCACCGCCGAGGACACGCTCGACACGCCGGTCTGGCGGGTCGACATCCGCACCGGCGCGCCGACCCGGCTGACCCAAAGCGGCACCGCGAACAACGTGCTGCCGCTGCGAGACGGCTCATTGCTGTTCACGCTCAACAATTTGCAATCGCCCGACGATCTCTGGCGGCTCGGCCGCCGCGGCCCGCCCGCGCGGGTCACCGCGGTCAATGCCGACAAATTGCAGGGACTCGATCCGGTCGAG
>JAFAZM010000201.1 GCA_019239785.1 Sphingomonadaceae bacterium | reverse complement strand
CGCGCCGCCGGATTCTCGACGCCCTCGACCTCGAGCCCGATCCGCGTCAGCCCCTCGACGATCGCGTCGAGCGACGCTTGCGTGTCGAGATGCTCGCCGAGCCAGGAAAGCGTGAACTTCATGCGCCGACGCCCCCGCTCAACGTCGGCACGTCGAGCGCGCGGAAGCCGTAATGGCGCAGCCAGCGCAGATCGCCGTCGAAGAAGGCGCGCAGGTCGTCCATCCCATATTTGAGCATTGCGAGCCGGTCGATGCCGCAGCCGAAGGCGAAGCCCTGCCAGATCTCGGGATCGAGCCCGCAATTGGCGAGGACGCGCGGATGGACCATGCCGGAGCCGAGCAATTCCATCCAGCGGTCGGAGCCGCCGAGCACGCGCCGGCCGTTCTGGATCGTATAGCCGACGTCGACCTCGACCGAGGGCTCGGTGAATGGGAAATAGGAGGGGCGCAGGCGCAGCACGATGTCGTCGCGCTCGAAATAGGCCTTGAGGAAGGTTTCGAGCGTCCATTTGAGATTGGCGAGCGTGATGCCGCGGTCGATCACCAGCCCCTCGACCTGGTGGAACATCGGTGTGTGGGTCGCATCATTGTCGGAGCGATAGGTGCGGCCCGGTGCGATGATGTAGATCGGCGGCTGCTGCGACTGCATCGTGCGGATCTGCACCGGCGAGGTGTGGGTACGCAGCACCATCGGCCGCCCCTCGGCATCGGCGCGGTCCATGTAGAAGGTGTCGTGCATCGCCCGGGCCGGATGCGTCTCGGGGATGTTGAGCGCGGTGAAGTTGCGCCAATCGTCCTCGATCTCGGGTCCGGTGGCCACGGAGAAGCCGAGATCGGCGAAAATCTCGGCGAGCTCGTCCATCACCTGGCTGACCGGATGGACCGTCCCTTCGGCCGGCGGCGCCACCGGCAGGGTCATGTCGAGCCGCTCGGTGGCGAGCCTTTGCTCCAGCGCCTCGCCTTCCAGCGTCGCCTTGCGCGCTGCGATCGCCTCGGTCACCGCCTCGCGCAGGCCATGGATAAGCGGGCCTTCGCGCTGCCGTTCCTCGGGCGACATCGCGCCGAGCGTCTTCAGCAGGCCGGTCACCGCGCCCTGCTTGCCGAGCGCGGCGACCCGCTCCGCCTCGAGGGCGTGCAGATCGCCGGCCGCCTGGATGCGGCCGAGCATCTCCTGCTTCATCTGATCGAGGTCGCTGCCCATGCCTGGCCCTTAGCCATGCTGCGGCGCAAAAGGCAAAGGTTTCGCCGGAACACCCTCCGTCATTCCCGCGAAAGCGGGAATCCAGCCGGACTCCGTATCGGGCTCCAACGCTGTCCTGGATCCCCGCTTTCGCGGGGATGACGCACTGCCGGGTGCGTCAGATCGTGAAGCTCTCGCCGCAGCCGCAGCTGCCCTTGGCGTTGGGGTTGGCGAAGACGAAGCCGGCGGCGAAATCGTCCTCGACCCAGTCCATCGTCGAGCCGACCAAGTAGAGGACGGAGGCGCCGTCGATGTAGAAAATGCCGCCCGGCGTCTCGATCTTCTCGTCGAAGGGCTGCGCCTCGGTCACGTAGTCGACCGAATAGGCAAGGCCCGAGCAGCCGCGCCGCGGCGTCGAAAGCTTGATCCCGATCGCCCCCTCCGGCGCCCGTGCCATCAAAGCCGCGACGCGCGCCTCGGCCGCCGGCGTGAGGATCACGGCCGCGGGGCGCTGGCGGATTTTCGTCTTCGTTTCCGTCGTCATCTCTTCTTCCTTAGCCCTCCCCCTTGATGGGGGAGGGTTGGGTGGGGGTGGCGGTCGAGCCGGTGCTGCCTTCGAAGACCACACCTTATGTCCAACTCCACCCCCACCAACCTCCCCCATCAAGGGGGAGGCTTTTCCTTTCTTCGATCGAAGTACCACTTCGATCGAACCCTCACAGCATCCCCAGTTCCAGCTTCGCTTCGTCCGTCATCTTCTGCGGGTCCCAGGGCGGATCCCAGACCAATTCCACCTCGGCATCGCCGATCCCCGGCACCGCCCCCACCCGCAGCTCCA
>JAFAZM010000127.1 GCA_019239785.1 Sphingomonadaceae bacterium | reverse complement strand
GACCGGGCGGCCCGCCTGCACAGGCAGGGCGTAGAGCTTGTAGAAGAAGGGCGCTTCGCGCGAAGGCCCGCCCCCTGTGAGGTTGCTGTTGGACGCAAGCGTGAAGGCGTCTTCGATCGCCTGGTCGACGGCGATCGGCCTTGCGGGCTCGAAGGGCGCCGGCATCGCCCGCGTCATCTCCAGCACATAATGGGCAGGCTGCTCGCGCAGCGCCAGCGCCTGGATCAGATAGCGCCCTTCTTGGGGGAGCACGGCGACAATCTGAGCCGCCCCATGCTCGTCGGCCAGATCCGCCGCCACGGCGGCGCCGTCGGGACCGATCAGCTGGACGCCTGGCTCGGAGCCGTTCGAGGTCATTGCAATCCTGACCCGTTCACTGGCCGCGCCCGTGAACCAATAGGCGGCATAGGCGGCCGCTTGCCCCCCACCCGGATCTATCACGGGGCTGGCATGGCCGAGATCGCCCTCGGCCCGTCCGGTGAACGGCGCCGGCGCCGGCGGGCGAGGCAGGGCTCTGACTTCCAGCGCATAGCTCGGGTCTGCGCCTGCCTGCACCATGCCGAGCGGGCGCGCGCGGACGAGATAGTCGCCCGCGGCCGGCGCGGTGAAGATCAGGCGCGAATTGTAGCTGCCGTCGCCCCGATCGTCGTTCGTCGCGAGCGGCGGTGCCGAAACGAGCCGCCGCAGCTCGAGATAGGTGTCGAACCCCCGCGGCTGGGCCGGGGCCGCACCCGGAGCTTGCGCCGGGGAAGCGGCCGCGGGCGACTGCATGAGGATCTCGACCGAATCATTCTCCTGCAGGGGCAGGCGGAAATCCTCATGGGCATCATCCGTTTCGGGAGGCAGACGCGACTCAATCCGCTCGCCGACACGGATCGTTCGCAGCGCCGGGGCGCGCTGCAACCTCTGCTGCTGTCTCGGCTGCTGCTGCTGCGCCTGCGCCGGCGGCTGTGCACCGCCGGGGGCGGACGCAACGACCGGCAACGCCGCTGCAGCCGCGAGGAGGCGCACGACGACAGATCGAGCCAAGACCATCTTTTCCCCCCGCCTTTGTATCGAGGTCCTCTTATCACGCTGCCGCTAAGATCACCACCGGCCGTCGCCCGAATATCGCCTGCGCGTGAGGCACAGGCTGGGCAAAAGCGGTAGAGATCGGCAAGCAGTCATGATAGCTGTTCGGTATTGGGGGATATGTGAAGAGCTTGCTCCGGATCGGACTTGCCGCCTTGGCACTGCCGCTGCTCGCGCCGCCCGCAGCCGCCGACACGATCAGCTTCACGATCCGGCCGGACAATGGCACCGCCCGTTTCATCAGTCGCCGAACCTTCGGCGCCTGCCGGCTGCGCAACATCGATCCGTGGACCGAGCAGTGCAGCGGCTGGCGGCCCGTGGTGGGAGGCCAGCCGCTTTCGCTGCGCGGCCAGTTCTGCATTTACGGCGAATGGGACGACCATCGCACGCATCGCGGCTCGTTCGAAATGCCGACCACATCGGGGGATCGGAACATCAACTATCCCGTCGTCCCGCGGGAAGCGAAAGGGGTCTGCACATGAGCGATGATCCGCCAGGGGCCGAGAAAGACAATTATTTCAGCGAGATCCTAAAGGTTCTCGCGTTCGGCGCAACGGTCGCCACGATCCCCCTCTTCGCCTCGATGGAGAATTTGCAGCCGCCATGGCCGACTGCGGTGGCCTATGTGTCCGCCGCGCTCATCGTCGTCGGCGCCCTGATCGCACGCGAATTCGGTGCGGGCGCCTCCTCCGCGGCGCTCCGCCGCCTGCTCCTTCTCGCCTCGACGCTTACCGTCGTCGGCCTGTTCGCCTATCTCTATCTCTATGCGACGCTCGTCCTGACTCTCGAAGGCGGCGACCGGCTGATCCTGGGATATGCCTGCAACAACGAGGCGCAGCAAATGTACGAGCGCTGCCCCCATCTCACCGCGGTCGAGCTCTCGGAAGACGAATATGATCCCGAACGCTTCTACACCTTGGAATCGCTCACCGCGGCCAAGCTGTCATTGGTGGCAGCCTGGATCACGTTCATGGCCGGGCTGGTTGCGGTGGTCGGCTGGGCGATCGCCGGGGTGAAGGCGAAGAAGGCGGCGGCCGCCGCGCCGACGAACCCGGCCGAACCGGTGAAGGAAGGGTGAGCGGATGCAAACCCTTTTTCTGAAGCGCGGGCTCCGGCTGGCGGCCGCGGCGCTCCTCCTTCCGCCTGCCCTGGCGCAAGCCGCCCCGGTCACCTTCGCGATCCAACCGGCCGGGGGGACCGCGCGCATCATCACGGCGCGGGAATTCCGGCTCTGCGTCCTTAGAGGGATCGACCCCTGGTCGACCAACTGTCCGGGCTGGCGCCCCGTCGCCAATGGCCAGGCGCTCACGCTGATGGGCCGTTTCAACGTCTATGCCGCCTGGGACTACGGACAAAGCTATCGCGGCGAGTTGGAGGCGCTGCCGGCGTCCGGACCGATGCAATTTCGGATCCGGCCGGTTGCCATGAGGCAGGCCCCGGCGGCCCGCTGATCAAGCCTTCAGGCGGCGCTCTTGCGGATCGCCTGCTGCACCAGCTTCGGGTCGGCGACCGGCGCGACGATGGCGAGGCCTTCGGCTTCGCGGCGGGCGACGAGGAGGACGAACTCGTCCTCGCCGGCGACCTCCACCTCGACCCTCGCGAGCGGGGGGGCGGCATGGAGCTTCGCGCGCAATTCGGCCCAGGCGTCGGGCTTTGGCGCCGGGCGGCGGGCGGCGCGCTCCTCGGCGACGATCGCCTTGAGGCCGCCCCCATGGTCCTCGATCCGGTCCGCGAACGTGCCGGCGGGAATGCCGTGGCGCTCGGCCCAGGCGAGGGCGGCGGCGAATTCGGTGAGGCGGGTCTTGTCGTACTGGGCGCCGAAGACGAGCTTCACGACCGGCGTCATCGGCGCGCGCGCCTGCGCCTTGATCCCGGCATCCTCGAGCAATTCGGCATAATCGTCCGGCGCCTCGGCGGCGGCGAGCGCGAAATCCCAGGCATGGCCGAGCGCCCGGTAGAGGGCCTGCCGGCTGCGCTGGTCGGCGCCGGCCGCCTCCTCGGCGCAGAAGCGCGCGGCGCTGAGCCGGTCGGCGAGGCCGGGCTCGTCGGGCCAGAGGCTCAGCGTGCCGTCGTCGATCGTGGCTTCGATCGGCGCGGCCGGCTCGGCGAAATCGGCATTGGGGCCGTCCGCCCAGACCAGAGCGTCGCTGCCGGACGTGGGTGCTGGCGCCGGTGCCTTGGCGACCGCGGCCTCGACCTGGCTGGCGAGCGCGGAGGCGATGTCGGCGTCCGCCATCTCCTTCCAGTTGATCACGCCGTAGATGAAGTCGATCGTCTCGCCGTCCGACGAGAGCGGCATCAAAATGCCGCGATAGAGCGTGTTGTGGCCGCGCGTGCCGACGAACTCGGCCTCGAAGCCGATCGGCGCGCGGTTGGCGATGATCTGCAGATAATGATCGGTGAGCCGCGACAGCAGCGAACGGCTCGGCACCTGGCTGATCCGGCGGATCGTCGAATCCAGCCCGCATTCGACCCGCAGGATACGGCCAAGGAAGGCGATCTCCGGATCCTCGGGATCGCCCGAGAAATCGAGCAGCACGCTGTGCGGGCCGAAATCCTCGATATTGTGGGGGTCCACGTCCTGGATCGACGGGTAGGCGCGGCCGGCAAGCAGGGAGACCCAGTAATTGTAGGCGCGGACATGCATCCGCCGCTCGTCGACGCCGATCTCGGGCGGGCGCTCGATCGACGGTTCGTCGTCGGCCGCCGCACTGCCGATATCCTCCTCGAAACCCCTGAGATTATCCATCTAGCCGGCGTCCTGCCCCGCCTTCGTTGCGAGGGCCGGACAGTGCACCGCTCGTGGTTGAGATATGGTTAAGCCTGATCCGGGGTTAACACGCGGCCCGGATGCCTTGTCACGCGGCGGCCCCGCTGATAATGGCCGCCCTCCTCCGGGAGCGCCGCTTTAGCTCAGCTGGTAGAGCACATCATTCGTAATGATGGGGTCGCGTGTTCGAGTCACGCAAGCGGCACCATCCTCGCGGCAGACCATCGCGATGGTCGAGCGCGCGAGGAAAACGCAGAGTGCTAAGCTACTTCGCTGAACCTCCCGAAATCGGCCAGTCCGCCGCATCATCGTCTGAACGATCGTTTGCCTTGAGATAGGTCGGCGTCATCACCGTCGATGCTTTTTTCGCTGGCTTGGCAGGCTGAAGCAGCTTTAGATCGAACGGCTCCCTGAACTGGCAGCCGAACTG